>CASEBP010000087.1 GCA_949285275.1 uncultured Oscillospiraceae bacterium
ACCGGATGCGGTTATCGTTGCTGTGGGAGCTGATCCAATTCTCCCCAAATTCAAGGGCACGGAGCTAAATCATGTCCTCTGGGTCGGCGACGCCCACAGCCAAACCGAGCAACTCGGCGGCAATGTCCTGATTGTCGGCGCCGGCAACACCGGTGCCGAAACTGCCCTGTCATTGGCAAAGGCCGGGAAGCGGGTAACCGTCATTGATATGCAGAGCCGGGAGGCGGTGACCTCCCAGTGGACTACCGGGTTGGCGGGCCTGCTGGAGGAGAATGGTGTACACTTTATTTTTGACGCCGCTCTTCAGGAAATTACCGCAGAGGGCATTCAGTATCGGGAACAGGATGGCGAAACACAGCCGCTTGCCGCCGATACCATCATTCTTTCCCTTGGCTTCCGCCCAAGGAAATCCGTTGTGGAGGAACTGGCCGGTCTGTCGCCCCAGCAGTTCGTCATTGGCGACTGCTGTTCCCCCGGAACAGTCATGGAGGCAAACCATGCCGCCTACGACGCCGTGGATATGCTGAATTGAGGGAAGGCCTCTCTCCGGTCTGCGGAAAAGAACTTACGGATTTAAGGGAGCGCTGTATGAACTATACCATTCATCCTCTGATCCTCGGCTCGGCGCTGAGGCCCCGGGATCCCCGGGGTTCCGGGGGCTCCGAATTGATTGAAGCGCCGGTCATCTCCTACTTCCTGACAGGCGGCGGCCACAGGATCCTGGTCGATACCGGCGGAGCGGCCCCCGACGGCGTACGCTGGATGCCCTATTTCAGGAAGCCTGAGCAGGATCCGGTTCTGCAGCTGGACCGCTTCGGCTGCGCGCCCGAGGAAATCGACACCGTAATTCTCACCCATCTGCACTGGGACCACACCGGCAACAACCATCTCTACCCTAACGCCAAATTTTTTGTACAGCGCAGAGAATATGAAGCTTTTCTGCAAAACATCGACCTCCCCTGTTATGACAAAGTACCCACTCTATCGACTACATATGAATTATTGGA
Organism: uncultured Oscillospiraceae bacterium; assembly: GCA_949285275.1. Lineage (GTDB taxonomy): Bacteria > Bacillota > Clostridia > Oscillospirales > Ruminococcaceae > Yanshouia. The sequence continues at coordinate 1,008 of CASEBP010000087.1, forward strand.
TGGAGACACTGAGCTCTATTCAGGCCTGCAGCTGCTTTTGATGCCCGGACATACACCTGGTTTTCAATGCGTGATTATTGAGACATCCAAGCAAAAGCATATCATACTTGGCGACACCGCCGCCCAGCTGAGCCATTGGCTGAACACACCCAGACTAATCCAGGATCCAGGGTATGATACTCCACGGCTAATGAAATGTATCACACTAATTGATTCTTTAGGAGCTATTCTCTTGCCAGGACACGATATGTCCGTATTCTCACTTAATACATATCCAAAGTAAATTTATACAATAGCTTTAACCATCTTAGCCCCTATTCAAAAAATAGTTTACATCGACTCATGTTCTGGCCATAAAGAGACCTTTAAGGCACTTCCCCCTGTTTTAAATTTTATTAAGCGCTTTTAATGGCTTTTTGTATTGTTATAACAATACCCTCCATTTTTTCTTACCGTCTCTGTTAATTGATGGATTGATGGAACGTATCCATCCTCCGCTCAGATATATCAGTCAAATCTCTTTCTACTTTATCAAATCTTTTTTCTTACCAAACAAGCAGTTATCCAGCACATCAAATTGCAGAAATTCTGGTTTAACAAGGAAAAGTCCCCAGGGCCAGGGCCCTGGGGACTTTTCCTTTTGTCCAAACGTTATCGCCGGCACTTGACCAAAGCCCCCCGGCGCAAGACGGCATTTTGCAGAACACAAGTATCCGGCCCCGGACCAAATCCCGGCACAAAGCGAATTCATTTTCGCGGCGGTTCTGAAAGCTGCCGTCCGGGGAAACATCCGCCGACACTCATACTCTCACATACACCGACGAGCGGAACACCCGGCCGTCCGGTTCAAACCGGGCGTCGCCGCCCCGCCTGCGGGCCACCGCCTGGATGGAGGCGAGGCCCACGCCGAAGTCGTCCCGCTTGCTGGAGCGAAATTTCCCATCCATCTGCCGCGCCTGACCGTCGAAGCTGTTGTCCAGGGTGACGGTGAGGATACCCAGGTGCGCCGTGCTGTGCAGGCGGATAAACTTCCGCCCCTCGGTCATGCGGGCGCAGGCCTCCAGGGCGTTTTCCAGGAGATTGCCGAAAATGACGCACAGCTCCGCGTCGGTGACCTGCTCCGTTTTCCCGGGGACGGTCAGCCGGATGTCCGCCTCCACCCCCTGCTCCCGGCACAGGGCGGCGTAGTGGGAGACGATGGCGTTCACCGCCTGGTTTTCGCAGTATATTTGGGGGGCGGCGGGGATGGCGTCCAGCAGGTCGTCCAGATAGGCCCGCAGAGGGGCGTTATCCTCCCTTGTCAGGCTCTGAATGGCGGTGAGCTGG
>CASEBP010000088.1 GCA_949285275.1 uncultured Oscillospiraceae bacterium
ACCTTGCCGACCTTGATCTGCGGATTCTCCTCGGCAATCTCATCGACCACCGGAGAAACCATTCGGCAGGGGCCGCACCACGGCGCCCAGAAATCGAGCAGAACCGGGCCCTGCGCCTCGAGCACCTCGGCTTTGAAGTTATCTTTGGTAATCGTCAATACCGACATTTCTTTTCCTCCTTTGTCCCGGGAAATACCGTTTTCCGGCTGTTCCCGTTATCTCTGCCTGTAGTTTACCCGTTTTGACGCCTAAAGTCAAAAACTTTCTGTGACCAAATGCAAAAATTTCCACGGCTGTTTTGAGAAGAAGATGAAATTTCTCGGCCGCCGATGTGTCCCATTGACTTTCCTTCCCCGATCTGTTAGGATTAAGCTGCTTTCGGGCTTTCCCGGCAGAAAGGATGCGACAGAATGTCGGTTCAGCGTATCATGGCGCTGCTGCTGGCGGTAATATTAGGGCTTTCCTCGCTGAGCGCCCTGTTGATGCTGCGTTGAAATCACCGCAGCATATTGACAGATTCCCACCGCTGCGCTATACTGTCCTGGTACAATTGAATGACTTATCAAGAGCGGCGGAGGGAACAGGCCCTGTGATGCCCGACAACCTGCATTTCATGCAAGGTGCCAAATCCTGCGGTGTCAACCGAAAGATAAGCTGTTTTTTTCGCGTCCGGCACCGTCCGGACGTTTTTATTTTTCTGCCGCTCCCCAAAAGAAAGGAAAGCAAGCATGGCACATCATTTCTTTACATCCGAATCGGTCACCGAAGGACATCCGGACAAGATCTGTGATCAGATCTCAGACGCTGTTCTTGACGAAATCCTCACACATGATCCCGATGGACGGGTCGCCTGCGAAACCTGCTGTACTACCGGTATGGTGATGGTGATGGGAGAAATTTCCACCAGCTGCTATGTCGATATCCCCCGCCTGGTTCGCCAGGTTGTGCTGGAAATCGGCTATGACCGGGCCAAATATGGCTTTGACGGCAACACCTGTGCGGTGCTGACCTCCATTGATGAGCAGTCCGGGGATATCGCGATGGGGGTCGACGCCTCACTTGAATCGAAACAGGGCGATCACGATGCTGAAAACGGCGCCGGGGACCAGGGAATGATGTTCGGCTTTGCCTGTGACGAAACCCCTGAATTGATGCCGCTGCCAATCTCGCTGGCCCATGCGCTCGCCCGCCGGCTGACGGCCGTACGCAAGGACGGCACCCTGTCCTATCTGAGGCCCGACGGCAAAACCCAGGTTACCATCGAATATGATGAGGAAAACCGCCCGATCCGGATCGATACCCTTGTCGTTTCGACCCAGCATTCTGACGCAGCAACCCTCGATCAGATCCGCCAGGATATCATCCGCGAGGTCATCCTGCCGGTCGTTCCCGCAGAGATGCTCGATGCAAACACCCGGATCCTGATCAATCCCACCGGACGGTTTGTCATCGGCGGACCGCAGGGGGACAGCGGCCTGACCGGACGTAAGATTATCGTCGACACCTACGGCGGCTATTCCCGCCACGGAGGCGGCGCTTTCTCAGGAAAGGATCCCACCAAAGTCGACCGGTCCGCCGCCTATGCGGCGCGTTGGGTCGCCAAAAATATCGTCGCCGCCGGCCTCGCCCGCCGCTGTGAGGTGCAGCTGGCCTACGCCATCGGGGTTGCCCGTCCCGTTTCCATCCTGATCGACACCTTTGGCACCGGCACTGTTTCGGAGGAAGCTCTTGCTGCAGCCGTGCAATCGGTCTTTGATCTTCGTCCGACCGCTATCATCAACGCGCTGGACCTGCGCCGCCCGATCTATCGTCAGCTGGCTTCCTACGGACAGATGGGGCGGGAGGATCTCGGGGTCAACTGGGAGAAAACCGACCGGGTGGAGGCACTGCGTGCCGCCCTGGGACTCTGATCCCCCTTACCATAGAGAACAAAAAGCGGCAGGACATATCCATGTCCTGCCGTTTTCTCACCCAGCCTGGGATTGACGCGCATTGGAGACACACCAGATACAGAGGGTGACAATGACCGTAACTCCGCCGAGCAGCGCCAGCGGACCGGGGATCTCCCCCATAAAGATGGCGACCCAGATCGGATTGAAGATTGGCTCGAGCATCCCAATCAACGAAATGGCGAGCGGTGGGCAAACCCTCGCCCCGTAGGAGAAAAGGACATAGGGAATTCCCAGCTGGAAGACCCCTAAAAACAGAATTGCGGCTACCGACACAGGGGTAAAAACCGGCGGGTCCAGCAGCAGGAAGGGAATACCCACCAGTGTGCTGAACAGATGGCCAAACAGAACGCCGCTCATCGTCTCATGCAGCGATGCCGCACCAGAGGCAAAAATAAAGGCGAGGCCGAGCAGCACCGCGGCAAAAAGAGCAAGCAGATTGCCCAAAAGGCTGCCCGGGGAGAGATCGTCGAGGAAGAAGAGGGCCACGCCGAGCATCACCACCAGCACGACGATAAGATCCCGTCTGGAAAACCGCTGCCGGCGCCAGAGCGCACAGAAAAGCAGGACAAAAATCGGATTGGCAGACTGCAGAACGATCGCATTGGCGGCGGTGGTCAGCTTGTTGGCTGTGACAAAGAGAGCAGTTGTCCCGCCCAGGCACAGCCCGGTAAGCAGGGTGTCGCGGTTGACAGCAGGTATCGGGAATCCCTCCCGCCAAAGAACCAGCCACAGTACCAGCGCCGCAATGCCGCTGCGAAAGCCACCGATCACCAGCGCGTTCCAGTCGATCAGCTTGATCAACACCCCGGCAGTGCTCCAAAGCGTCGCACAGAGCGCCAGATAAACAATCCCCCTGCGTTGGGTCATTCCCTTTCCCTCCATACCCGGTTTCCTTTTTATTGTAGCGCAAAGCCTCCGCTTTTTCAACGGCCGTCCGGTTTCTTTTTGCCCGCCGCGGCCCGATTGTTTTTTCGGATAAGACTTTCTTTTCCATCCGGTTCGCGTTATAATGACAGGGACATCAGACACTCGCTTGATCTCAAGCAGCGCCGTTTTACAATGAGGTTTAAAACCCATGATATTTGCTGATCTGATTTTTCTTTACCTGTTCCTCCCCGCCAATCTGATCCTCTATTATCTTTCGGGCAGCCGCAGCTGGCGCAACAGTATCCTGGTCGTCTTCTCGCTGCTCTTTTACGGGTGGGGAGAGCCGGTCTATTTGTTGCTGCTGCTCTTCTCGGTCGCCATCAACTACCTCTATGGATGGATCATCGAACAACTCCGGGGGACTCCTCTCTGCAAAGCCGCCCTCGGTTTGATTCTGGCGGTCGATCTGGGAATGCTCGGCGTGTTTAAATACAGCGGTCTGGCCGTCGAGACGGTCAACGCTCTGCTGGGGCTCTCCCTGCCGGTTCCGCAGCTTTCGCTGCCGATTGGGATCTCCTTTTACACCTTCCAGATTCTCTCTTACGTTGTCGATGTCTACCGCGGCGAATGCCCCGCGCAGCGCAGCTTCTGGAAATTCCTGCTCTTTGTTTCACTCTACCATCAGCTTGTGGCCGGTCCGATCGTCCGGTACACCGAAATTTCCGACCGGATTTCGGTCCGTCACGAGAGCTGGATCGGGATCTCTCGGGGATTTGACCGTTTCTTCATCGGCCTTCTCAAAAAGGTTGCGGTCGCCAACATCGCCGGAAAGCTGGCTGCACCCTATCTCGATGCACCGGCCTCCTCGCTGACCGTAGCCGGCTGCTGGTTCGGGGCGCTGCTCTTCTCGCTGCAGATTTACTACGATTTTTCCGGTTACTCGGACATGGCGATCGGCCTGGGGGAAATGTTCGGCTTCTCCCATCCGGAAAACTTTGATTATCCCTATCTGTCCCGCTCCGCGACCGAATTCTGGCGGCGGTGGCATATGACATTGGGCCGGTTCTTCCGCGACTATCTCTATATCCCGCTGGGCGGGAACCGCCGGCACATGGTTTTCAATCTGATGGCGACCTGGTTTGCCACCGGGCTCTGGCATGGGGCATCCTGGAACTTCGTGCTCTGGGGCTGCTACTACGGTGTGCTGATCCTGCTGGAACGGCTCTTCCTGGGCCGGTTGCTCCAACATCTTCCCCGCCTCATCTCCCACCTCTATCTGCTGTTGGCGGTCATCGTCGGCTGGGTGCTGTTCTACTTCACTTCTCTCGACCGGGCGCTCTCCTATTTGGCGCGAATGTTTGCCTTCGGCCGTGCGCCGCTGTGTGACCTGCCCACTCAAATCGATGTAGCTAACAACTGTTTCTGGCTGCTTCTCGCCCTGATCTTCTGCGCGCCGGTCTTCCGCTGGTTTGGTACGCTGGCCGCTTCACTGCCGGTCCAGGCGCCGGTTGGGGCGCTGCGGATGACCCGTAATCTGGCAATTCTCGCCCTCTGTACCGCCCTGCTGGCCGGACAGAGCTACAATCCGTTTCTCTATTTCCGCTTCTGATCGGGGGTGTTCTGATGTCGCAGAAACAATCGCGCAAAACCTCTCCGCCCGCAATGGGCGGGGTTCTGTTGACCGTCGCCATCCTGACCGCAGTAGGCATCTTTTCCCTGCTGTATGACCGTCCCACCGTCTCGGAGATTGAAAAGCGGCCGCTTGCTTCCTTCCCTTCCCTGACCGCAGACTCCCTGCTCACCGGCAGCTATACACGGGATCTCTCCAACTTTTTTGCCGACACCTTCCCGCTGCGGGAACAGCTTGTCGCCCTTTCCGGCGTCCTGTCCGATCTGCGCGGGGTACGGTTCGATGAGGTAAAGATCCACGAAGCGAAGTCCGATGACGGGGCGGTTATCTCCGATGCCCCTTCCACCTCCCCTTCGCCACAGGGGGAGGCGGCGTCATCCGTCCCCACGCCTGCGCCTGAATCCTCCGCCTCGGAGCCGCCGGACGATGAAGGGGAGATAGGGGTTCGAAACGGCTCCATCATCACCTACAAGAATGCCGGCTATCAAATCTTCGGCGGAAGCGATTCGATCGGCCAATGGTATGCCCAGGTAATCAATCAGCATGAAAAGGCCATCGGCGACTCGGTACGGATCTATAACCTCGTTGTCCCCAGCTCCATCGAATTCGGACTGCCTGAACGCTACCAGAGCGCCACCACTCCCCAGCGTCCCAAGCTGGAAAATATCGCGGCAAACCTGGATCCCGGAGTGGAATTTGTCAATCCCTACGACGCCCTGCAGGCCCACCGGGAGGAATACCTCTATTTCCGGACCGACCACCACTGGACGGCATTGGGCGCCTATTACGCCTACACCGCCTTCGCCGAACAGGCCGGATTTGAACCGGTTGACTATCACACGCTGGAGTGCCGTTCACTGGAACCATTCCTGGGTACCCTCTATTCCCAGACTCAGGATCCCGATATGGCCGCCCATCCTGATCGGGTGGACTATTATATCATGCCGCAGGAACTCAGCTGCTGCTACTATCTCAAGGGGTCCCCCTACTATGGCACCTATGGCCCCCTCTATGGGGAATATGCCAAGAGCTACAACTCCTATTCGGTCTTCCTGCAGGGGGACATTCCGGTCATCCGCATCCTCAACAGCAAGATTACCAATGGCCGTCGGATCGCCGTGGTGAAGGAATCGTTTGGCAACGCCTTTGTTCCCTGGCTGGTGAATCACTACGAGGAGGTCCTCGTTATCGATCAGCGCTACCTCGAGCGGGGCTTCTATGGGCTGCTCGAGGAGGAGAAGATCAACGAACTGCTCTTTATTAACAATATCTTTGCCGCTTATACCCCGGTCCGGATCCAGGAGATTGCCACGCTGCCGCAGCGGGTCTATATCCCCCCCGAACCAGAAAGCTCCAGCTCCGCCCCGCAGGAACAGCCCGAAGAGGCAAAGGAGCCACAACCCGAACGGTAGTCTTGTCACAGGGAGGAACCGATGAAACGAATCACAGCATGGCTGCTTGTTCTGGCCGTTATCCTCTGCGGATGCGGACAGGAAACGGCACAGCTCAGTCCCGCTGTCACCCTCACCGTCGCGGTACAGGAAGGGCTCTCCTCCGAAGCGATGGCTGGATTGGAGCGCTTCTGTCAGAAGATTGATGCGCTTTCAGACGGCGAGATGACAATCCAACTGGTCCCGAGTCCCGATGTCCTCGACTCTCTCGACCAGGGCTGTAACCTGATCTTCGCTTCGAATGACGAAATCGCCCGTGCCGATTCAAATTTCCTCTCCTATACCAGCCCTTTCTATTTTTACGACTACATCCACCTGAGCCAGACCCTCAATTCCCAGGCGTTCCGGGACCTCATTGCCGAAGGTACACTGAGCCTGCTCGGCGCTCTGCCGCTGGCCGCCTTTTATGACGGAAACAGCGTCATCCTCTCCTCCGGTCCGCTCTCCTTTGATACGGCTGATCAGCTCGAAGGAGCAGATCTGACCATCTCCAACGACCCCATCCTCTCGGATCTGCTGCGCGGCTTCGGCGCGCGGGTAAGAATCCGCGAGGAGGAATCCAAACGGCTGGAGGGCTTCTGCAGCGGCAGCGATCCCGCCATCGAATGCCGGATTACCTCGCTGTCCGCCCTGACCCCACTGCCAGAGGGGGATCGCTTCACCATCTGTCAAACCTTCCATCGTGCCCGGATCAATTGGATCATGCTTTCCGAAGCCTCCCGGGAGACTTTGACCGAAAAGCAGCAGGCCGTCCTGATTGAAGCCGCCGCCTATGCCCTTGCTTATAACGACCAGCTGGTTCTGTCGGCGGAGGAACGCGCCCTGGAGGCAGCACAGGCGCTCGGCGGGGACCAGACATCGGTGATCTTTGGGGAATTCCTTGAACCGGTGCAGGAAATTCTGCAGGGGATCGAACGCTACAACAGCATCTGGAACTGGGAGCAGCATCTGGAGGTTCAGCAGCTCTCAATCCAAAACGAACACTGACAGCAGTGAAACAGACAACGGGCGGGATGCCAACGCACCCCGCCCGTTTTTTCTATCTTTTTCCGGCATTGTCGCGCCGAAGGGGCTTTCCCCTGCCGCCCCGGCGAATGGGGCCGGAAATTGATCTGCGCTTATGCCGCACCGGAAGGTCACAAAAAATCCATCCACTCATACTATGTAGTGAGTACAACTTGATTGAGCGAACAGGAGGATTAGCATGGCACTTTCCAATGACAACCTTGCCGGAGGCGCGGCAAATGTCTTTCGTGAGGCCGTTTGTATCGATACCCGCCGGATCTATGACGCATGCAGCGACAAAGACTGTGTGCGGGATCTCGCGGTCAGCTTCACCGACGCCGGCCAGAATCTTATCAACCAGGCGACCAACATCAAAGTTCGCAGCGCAGAGGTCTGCGGCGTCCACTTTGAAGTGGAACCACTCGCCTTCAACAAGGGCTTCTACGCGGTCGATATGACCTTCTATTTCAGGATCTGTGTCGCCGCCTATTCGTCCTCGGGCTGCCAGCCGGCCTGTCTGGAAGGGATCGCCACCTTCTCCAAGAAGGTCATCCTCTTCGGCAGCGAAGCGAGCGTCAAGACCTTCTCTACCGACAGCGCCCTCGCCCAGACCTGTGGAGGCACCCCGATCGTCAATGTACAGGTGGTGGATCCGATGATCCTTGCCTCAAAGGTCTGCCCCTGCTGCCCGCCGGCTCCCCGCCGCTTTGCCCCGCCGCCCGAAATCTCCAGCCAGTTTGAGGGCAGCTTCTGTGAGGTACGGGCTGAGCGCGAACTGTTTGTCACCCTCGGTCTCTTCTCGATCGTGCAGCTGATGCGCCAGGTACAGGTGATGATCCCGATCTATGACTTCTGCATCCCCGACAAGGAATGCACCACGCAGGACAACTGCGATGACCCCTGTGAACTGTTCCGCAAAGTGGCTTTCCCGACCGATGAATTCTTCCCGCCCCGGCTCGCCGATCTGGAAAAGAACGACGACTGAGGTTTCCCGCACAAAAAAACCGCCCACTGGAGATGTGGGCGGTTTTTTGTTTGGAACGCGATCAAAAGGAATCAATCAAATGAAGTTAGGCTCTCGCACCGGTACCGGGGTTGACAGGGGTCACCGGGTCAACCGGGGTCACAACGATGCTGTCGTCCTCTTCATCCTCTTCCACTTCGGTCAGATCCAGCTCAACGTCGGAGATCACATAGCTGCCCAGCGTACGGGTTCTGAGATAGAAGCCCTCATCGCTGCTGTCATACTCCGCACCGGAAACCTCCGAGAGGGTGCCGTCCGAGTTGATCTGATAGATGTAGTAATCATCATAATCGTCGTCGCCGATCGAGATGAAGAGCTCGCCGGTCCGGTTGAACTTGGCACCGTTGCCATTCCAGAAGTTCAGCTCGGCATAGGGGTACTTCGAAGCGATCGAGGAATTGAAATCGAGATCATAGTAGAGCAGGATCTTGGGCTGGCCAGAGACGTCGACGGTGTAAGTCGAGTCGTCGTTGAAGCTCAGCTCGATCTCTTCGTCGCAGTCAAACTTCAGCGCATAGTAGGTCTCGGAATAGAAGGGGCCGTAGTCGGTGTCAATGGTCAGCTCGTTGGTCTTCCGGTAGCTCT
>CASEBP010000089.1 GCA_949285275.1 uncultured Oscillospiraceae bacterium
AGCGACCGCCCTTCCCCAGCCAGCGGTTTGCCGAATGGCATAAACCGCTGACCTCTAAGGGGGTGACAGGAGGATTTTTGAGCGTTTGAGCGAGGAAATCCGACGTCAAGAGGGGGATCATCCCCCTATGAAAAAATCCTGTCCATCCGAGGATGGACAGGATTTTTTGGAGCTAGTGACGTGACTCGAACACGCGACCTGCTGATTACGAATCAGCTGCACTACCGGCTGTGCTACACTAGCATAATGAAAGCCAAATGGCACCACGAAGATTTTTCGGCAAGAGTCACCGCCTGGACAGGGAAAATCCGGAAGGTGGCGGAAACAAACATCATTATAACGTGTTTTGATAGGTTCGTCAAGATGAATAAGTCGCTTTTTCCACCGGATACTAGAAGAAAAAGGAGGGGAGAGGGCGCGAGTGCAGCATGCGGAAAGATCAGAAGGCTGTTTGCGGGAGGCGACGCTTCTTTCGGCAGCAACTGGTGCCGCACAGGTAATGACTCTTCTGCTGGCACCGGCAATCCTGCGCCGCTACGAGGCACAGGATTTTGGGGTTGCCTCACTGATGATCGGCTTGGCCGGATCGCTGGGACAGTTGTCCTGTTTCAAATATGATGTGGCGCTCATGACCTGTCCTCAGGGCCGTGCTGAACGTCCGTTGCTGGCGGCTTCCGGAATCGCCGTAGGCGGATCAGCACTGCTTCTGTGGGTAATTTTGCGGAGCCTGGGAACCTCGCTGCTGCATTCGCTGCTGACGATGGGAACGGTAATCTCGGCGGGGGCCTACACCCTGGGCAGTGCACTGTGTCTCCGCCGTCTTGATCCGGCTCTTCTAAGCCGGGCGGTTATACTCAAGGCAACGGTACAGCTGGCGGCGCAACTGTTCCTCTCCGGGTGGCGTGATCCGGTGGCCGGATTGCTTGCCGCCAGCCTGCTTTCCGGAGTCAGTGCCAATCTGGCGCTGTTGCCGGCATTTCGGCTGCCGAAGGGCGGACGTTGGGGGGAGCTGCGAATTGCTGCGGCAGCCTATCGGGAATATCCGCTGATCCTTCTCCCGGGAACGGCAGCATTTCAGACGGCGGGCTGGCTTCATCAAAGCGCGGTACTGCGATTCGACCCGGGACTGCTCGGGTGCTTTTCCGCGGTGGAAAGGCTGCTGGCGGCGCCTACCGCCGTTCTGTCCTCCACGGTAGGGCAGTTGTTTCTGCGCTGGACCTCCCGCACCCCTCCGCACCGGATCCGGCGCCTTTATGATCAGACCAGTCTGACCCTGTTTACTGCGGCCCTGGTATTCTGTCTGGCCTTTTATGCCGCCTCGCCGATGCTGCCCGTTATCCTTGGGGAGGAGTGGCGTGATACCGGGGAGGTCCTTCGGACGATGCTCCCGCTGTTTGGCGCCCGATTTGTAGCCGCGCCGGTTGCTTCCGGATTGATTGCGGCCGGGGAGAGGCGGGCAATGGCCTGCTGGCAATGTTCTGTCCTGCTGGTCTCCTCTATGGCAGTTGCGGCCGCCGTCCTGACGCAGTTGTCGCCCTGGCGGTATCTGCGCCTCTATCGAACGCTGATGGCGGCGGAATATCTTGCGCTATGGCTGCTGGCCCGGTGGGCGGTCGGACGGGAGGGGAAACCGGATTGATCAACAGCATATGGTGTGCGGGGATCGGTGGAACGGCATTTTTTCTTTTTTGGGGACTGTCAGCCGGCGGCGGTTCGTCGGGAGACCTGGGGATTCTGTTGTCAGCGGGAACGGCTGCCGCAGCTGGATACTTCCGGCTGAGGGCCGACTCCGGATGGCGCCGGAGGATTCTGCACCGGATGTGGATCTGGCTTCCGCTGACCGTCTACCTGCTGCTGGATGCCACAGGCTATCTTTTTGGCGGCGAGTGGCAGCTGTTTTGGGAGAAATACCGGGTTACCGTGCCGCTGATGGCCATTGCGGGGCTGATGCTGCTGGCGGGAAAACGGGAAACCACGGCGGCAGTATTTGCCGGGATGGGCGCCGCTGCGTTGGCTGTAGTGCCGGCCACCCTTTTTCGCTATTTTGGTTGGAATGGTCTGTCGTTGGAGTATCTGCTGCGGTTCTCCCTGCGCCGGGACTACAACATGTATGCCACCGCACTGCTGATCGGATGGATCGGTCTGTTTTTTCTGCTGCTGGAGCAAAATCATGGGGGGACGGCGCTTGTGATCAGTGCGGTGATTCTGCCGGTGATGTTGCTGAGCGGATCCAGAAGGGTACTGCTCGCCGCGCTGGTGGCAATCCCGGCGGCGGCAGCCGCTTTGCTGCTGCGGCGCATCGGACGCGGCGGGATAGCCAAAGGGGCGGTTGGATTGCTGGTTGCCTCGGCGGCTGTCTGGTGCCTGACCCTGTCGCTAGAGCAGGCGCTGCATGGGCTGTCAGAGGATCCCCGTTCGGAGCAGCGGACGGTACAAGAGGGAAGTTCAGGACAGACCGCCGCCTTCGAGCGGTATGAGACGATCGGGGACACTTCGCTGTTTGCCAAGCGAAAGGTTATCTGGAGGATCGCCGTTCGCCGGCTCGGGGAATCTTCGGGGCGAGAATGGATGCTGGGCAGGGGAGGCGGAGAAAATATTCGTCTGTATGACCGGATCGGCGCGGAGTTGGATGACATCTACCCCGATCGGGAACTGCGCCTGGGAGCCCTCAGCGCCCACAATATGCTGCTGGCCGATCTGCTGGATGGCGGGCTGATAAAAGCGGCGGTCCTGCTGTGGCTGCTGGCGGCCTGCGGACTGGGATCCTTTCGGACGCTGCTTGCCGATCCGGTGCGCGGACTGGCACTTGGCATGATTTTGGGCTATACAGTGGCGGGCAATCTGGTTTCCAACCGCTATGGACTGCTCTACGACCGCGCATTTCTGCTCTGTTATCCCCTGCTTGCATTGGAAGCGGAAAGGAAGGACCCCCATGAATAAGCGGATCGCAATGCTGACTACGGTGCATCCCCATGACGATGTCCGTATCTATCACAAGATGGCCAAAACGTTGGCACAGGCGGGCTGGCGGGTGGAGATCTATAACCCGCGGATGGAGTCCACAGGGGAATATGGCATACGGTTCTGCCGGCTGATTCTTCCCGGTGGCCGGGCCATGCGGATGCTTCGGGCCCGTTTGATCGCCCGGGAAGCGGTGATGAGCAGCCGGGCCGATCTCGTCATGCTGCACGACCCCGAGCTGCTCCCGCTGCTGCGGACGCTGCAGCTGGCGGGGAGAAAAACCATCTATGACGCCCATGAGGATCTTCCGCTGCAGCTGCTTGGCAAAGAGTGGATTCCCGCGCCCATGCGCCCTGCGGCTGCCAGGCTGGGCGAGACGCTGCTGCGCCGCTGCCTCGTTTATGCCGACGGGGTGATCGCAGCGACTGCGCCGATCGCCGCCCGGCTGGGGGAGAATGCGGTGCTGGTACGCAACCGGGTCACCGAGGAGGATTTTCAGCGGTTTGAAACGGCGCTTCATCGCTACCGTCCAATTCCCCGGGCGGTCTGCTACGCGGGGGCGCTGACCGAGCGCCGGGGCTTGAGCCGAATGATCCGCTGCTGCTGCCGTGCGGGGGCAATTCTGCTGCTGGCGGGAGAGTTTGAGAGCGAAGGACTGCGCCGCCGGGTGCAGCAGATGGAGGAATACCGCTGTGTCCGGTATTTTGGCCCGCTGGACCGGGAGGGGCTGGCCGGACTTTACGCACAGGCCAACGCCGGACTTCTCCTGCTTGACGGAACCGAAGCCTATCGGGAGAGTGAGCCGGTTAAATCGTTCGAGTACCTCTGTGCCGGCCTTCCGGTAATCGCGTCAGGCTTTTCCCACTGGCGGGCCATTCTGCCGGAAGAGTGGGTCAGTTTTGTTCCCGAGCAGGACGAGGAGGCGGTGACAGCGGCGATCCGGCAGGCGCTGTCACAGAATCAGCGCGGCAGAATGACCGGGCGCCGGGAAGAGCTGTACGATCGGTACGGCTTCTTCGAGGACGCTGCCCGCCTGATCGAGTGCTGCGAACGGATCGGGAGAGGATAGGAATGCGGATCCTGTTGATCGATCAATATGCGGGATCGCTGCGGATGGGGATGGAATACCGGCCATTCTGTCTGGCGCGGGAGTGGGAGAAGATGGGGGACCAGGTTCTGGTGGTGTCGGGAAGCTACAGCCATCTGCGCCGGAAAAATCCCGCTCCCGGACTTTTGCGGGAGGACGGCGTGTCCTATCGCATTCTGTCCACCCCGTTTTACCAGGGAAATGGATGGCGCCGGGCGGCCAATGTCGGCCGCTTTGTATGGGAGCTGTCCCGAAACGAGGGAGAGCTGGCCGCTTTTTCTCCCGATGCGGTGATCTGCAGCTCGACCCATCCGTTTGACTTTCGGGTGGGAAAGCACCTGGCCGGCCGCTGCGGCGCTGCGCTTGTCTTCGAACTGCATGACATCTGGCCGCTTTCGCTGACCGAGCTTTATGGATTTTCCCCCGATGGCCCGCTGATGCGGCTGATTGCGCGCGAGGAACGGCGGGCTTTTGAGGAGAGCGACGGAGTGGTCAGCCTGCTGCCCGATCTTTCCCTCTACCTTCAACAGCAGAAGATCCATGCCCGGCGCCTCACCTGCATTCCCAATGGTGCGGTCTGCGCGTCCGAAGGTGGAAAGCGGGCGCCTGCGCGGCTGGTCCGAATCCTTCGCTCGGTGCGCGAGGGCCGGCGCGGCCTGGTTCTCTATGCGGGAGGGTTTGCCCGGGCCAATGCGGTCGATCGGTTTGTTGCCCACGCCCGCAGTCTGCCCGACGTCGGTTTTGCAGCGATTGGGGAGGGGAGGGAGAAGGCGGATCTCCTGACCGACTGCCCGGAAAATCTCTGCCTGCTGCCGGGCGTTTCTCCCGACCTGCTGGGGGATCTGCTGCGCCGGGCTGACCTGCTCTGGATTGGGACACGGGATCTGCCGTTCTACCAGTATGGGATATCGATGAACAAGCTTTTTGACTATATGGCGGCCGGGCGGCCGGTTGTTTTTGAAACACCCTGCGTAAAAAATCCGGTTTCAGACTGCGGGTGCGGGATAACCGTTTCACCGTCGGACAAGATAGCAGTGCGGCGGGCGATCGAGGAGCTGTTGCAGCTTTCCCCGGCCGAACGGGGGATCATCGGGGAGAGAGGGCGCCGGGCAGTGGCCGGGCGCTACAGCTACCCCGCGCTCGCCAAGCGATATCGGGTCTTTTTGGAGGAACTGCTTGATGTCAAACGAACAGGATAACGCCTATCTTCGGACGCCTCGCCGGGGACTTTGGGGATGCTGGTGCCGGCTGACCGAGCGTTTGTGCGGCAGACCGGTGTTGGCGGTGCATGTCAGGGATGAACCGCAGATTCTGTACCCTGGGATGAGCCGAAAGGAGATTCGCCATGTTGCCGCGGCAATTTGCAGAGCTGCCCGCAAAAATGCGAAATGAATCGGTCCGGCCCTACTATGAGCTGCTTTCCGCAAAAAGAAAGCAGCTCTTTTTGCGCCGGATGCTCGAGCGGCCGGCGGCGCTGCTGCTGCTGGCGGGCCTGTCTCCGGTGGTGCTGCTGCTGGCGGGGGCGGTCTGCCTCGACAGCCCGGGCGGACCGTTTTACCGTCAGATCCGTGTGGGGGAGCTGGGACGCCCCTTTTCTCTCTACAAGCTGCGTACCATGCAGGTTAACGCGGCGGTCCATCCTCCCTTGGCTTCGCAGGAGGATCCGCGGATCACCCGGGTCGGACGCCTGCTCAGGCGGTGGCATCTCGACGAGCTTCCTCAGCTGCTCAATATCGTCCGGGGGGAGATGAGCTTTGTGGGGCCGCGCCCCGAATTGCCCCGGTTTGTCGCGCAGTATGACCCCGAATCGCTGGCGACGCTGCTGGTTCCGCCGGGCTTGACCGGAAGCGCGTCGCTGAAGTTTTCCGACGAAGCGCGGTATCTGAATACCGGGGAACGGGAGCGGGTCTATAAGGATCTGATTCTGCCGCGGAAAAATGCCTGCAATCTGGAGTATCTGCGGGCCTTTTCCCTGCTGCGCGACGGACAAATTCTGCTCGATACCGCTGCCCGATTGCTTCAGCGAACGGGCCGGAATGGTTGACGGAGTGGGTCGGAGAGGGTAAAATGGCGGCGGGGGAGGGTGGCACTGCACCGTCCTGTTACAGAAAATTTAGAAATTCATGGGAGCTTTGCAATAAAATTCAGCGGTTTGTGCACAGTATAAACGAACCGCTCAGAATGGTGGTGGACAGTTACGTGATCGACGTTGAAATCGTAAAGGCAGCAAAACAGGGAGATTCCGACAGCTTTGCTCGGGTGTATGATATGATCGCGCCGGAGCTTTATCGGGTTGCCCTTTATACATTGGGGAACGCGCAGGATGCAGAGGATGTGGTGAGTGAAACGTTTGTGGAGGCCTATAAAGGAATTCGCAATCTGCGCGATGAGAGCAGTTTCAAGCGATGGATGATGACCATCCTGTCAATCCGCTGCAAGCGCCGGATCGGCGGCTACATAAAGGAACGAAAAAACGTCGATATTGACGAAATGCTGGATCTTCCGTCGGATACGGGGGGCGTTTCGGAGGCCGAACGGGTTTCGGTGTGGGAGGCGGTCAAAACCCTCGCGCCGGATGAACGGGAGATCGTTATGCTTGCTACCGTACAGGGCTATACGACACGGGAGGTTTCCGAGATGTTGGGAATCCCGCACGGGACGGTCAGCAGCAAGCTGCACCGGACACTGAAGAAACTTCGGAAAATCCTGGAGTAAGGAAGAAAGGAGGGGGCTTTATGGAAAATGAACGGGACTATGAGAAGGAGCAAGAGACCTTCACCGAGCAGGAACTCAACGAAGAGGTTGAGTGGATGCGCGCATTGCTCGAATTAGACCAGACGGAAATTCCGCTGCCTGATTCGCTGCGATCGGAACATCTGCTGGAACGGCTTCGTGAGACGGAGCAGAATTCCTCCGAATCGCAGAAGGCCGATACGGCGGATGAAAAGGCCCGTCCGCGGGGCGGCCGTCGCGTTCTGTTTCTGAAGCTGGCGGCCTGTGCAGCCTGTTTTGCGCTGGTTTTCTTTGGCTGGAGGCAGGCGTCGTCCAATTCCCTGCCCCAGATGACCGAGAAAACCAGCGAAGCCAGTGCCGCTTATGGGACCGAGAGGATCGCACCGGCTTCCGGAGAGAGCGGGCAGACGCAGGAGAATGTTGCGGCTGCCGCACCTGCCCAAGTGGCGGCGGAAAATAATGTGGCGCTGCCCGAACAGCCGGTGGCCTCGAGCTACGACGAGGTCTACGACGCGGTCAGCGGTATCTACGAAGCGCTCTACGGGCCATATGAGGATACGGTGGATGTTGCCGTGGATAAGGCGGAAGAAGAGGTGCAGGAGGCGCCGATGCTCGATGCCGCTATGCCCAGCCCGGGTATTGCGGGTTCCAGCGCTTCCAACGCGGCGGTTTCCTCCACCAATGTGCAGGTGGAAGGGGTCGACGAGGCGGACATCGTCAAAACCGATGGCGTTTATCTCTACCATTACCGCTTTGATCAGGAGACAGGGGGCGCACAGGTTTCGATTATTACGGCCAATGGCCTCAAGCTGCTTTCCACGATTTCGCTCCCTGATTTTAGTGATGCGGAGCTGTATGTCAGCGGGGATCGGCTGATCTTGGTGCAGACAGCACCAGAGGAGCGGGTTCGGACGCTGCTGCAGGGGCTTCGTCCTCTGCTCGACAGCGGCGCCGGGGAGGACGGGGTCATCGTTCCCGACTATCTGGAACCGGACTCCGAGCAGGCCCTTGAGCCGATCGATATGGTGGAGACGGTGGTCTACGACCTGTCCGACCGGAAAAATCCCAAGGAGATCGCGCGCTATCAGCAGGATGGGCGCTATGTCTCGTCCCGGCTCAGCGGGGACACCCTCTATCTGGTCAGCAATAAGAATCTCTACCGGTTTGCCCCCAATGATGGCCCGGCTCTCTACTATCTGCCGGTGACGGGGGAGAACGGGGAAGCAACTTTCCTGGATGCCGGCGACATCTATCTGCCTCCTTATCGGGAGAATCTCAACTATGCGGTAGTTTCGGCGCTCGATCTCTCGTCGCAGCACAGGGAGACCAAGGCGGTGCTGGGGATGGCCGATCAGATCATGATGAGCGGCGATGCGCTTTTCCTGACGGCATCGATCCCCCAAGAGGGGGAGAATGTCTCCCGCTGGAACCGCAGGGATACTGGCGTGACCCGCTTTTTGGTGACCGATGGGGCGCTGTCCTATCTCTCGAGCGGACGGGTTTCCGGCACGGTCAACAATCAGTTCTCGCTCGATGAGTATCAGGGCAACCTGCGGATCGCCACCACCTCCTACGGGGAGGACGGCGAGCCGGTCAACAATGTGTTCGTTTATGACGCTGCGATGGAGCTGGTCGGCAGTGTGGAGGGGCTGGCTCCCGGTGAGACGATTTATTCGGTCCGCTTCATCGGTGATGCCGCGTATCTGGTGACCTATGAGCAGGTCGATCCGCTGTTTGTGGTCGACCTGTCCGATCCGGAAAATCCGGTCGTCAAGGGAGAATTGAAGATCCCCGGATTTTCGGAGTATCTGCACCCGATCGATGAGAATACCCTGCTGGGCTTTGGGAAAAATACCGTCATGTCCCGCTGGGGAGGCAGCAGTGAGGATGGGCTGAAGCTGGCGCTCTTTGACGTCAGCGATCCCACCGATCCGCGTGAGATTGCCAGCTATTTGTTGGGCAATGCGGGCAGCAGTTCTGAGGTGCTCAACAATCACAAGGCGTTTTTGTACGATCCGCAGCGTAAACTGGTCGGGTTCCCCGCGACGATCTGGACCTCGACCGGCGCAACGCCCGGCAGTCCCTGGAGCGGAGACAATCATGTGACCTTCTCAGGATATCTGCTGTTGGAGGTCCGTGAGGATGGCTTTGTGCTCTATGGAACGCTGCCGAGCGACAGCGAAGGACCGGCGGAGGGCTTCAATCGCTCGGATGCTGCCAATGCGATCGAACGGGGCCTTTACATCGGCGATACGTTTTATACCGTTTCTTCGGGCAGAATCCGCGCCTATGCGCTGGATACCCTGGAGCTGATCGGCGAACTGGCCTATTGATCGGTCCCGCCCCGAAGGATCCCGCCCAACCGACAACGCCCCTTTAATGGGGCGTTGTTTTTTGGGATTTCACGCATTGTTCATGGCAATTTCCGGCGGGATATGGTATAATCAGCCACAAGAGCCAAACGGAAGGGGTTTGCTTCATGATGCTGTACCAGAAACAGTTTTTTGCCGGATTGCTGGCTTTGCTGCTGGCGGCGGTTCCCGTCACGGCGGCAGCGGAGGACGGGACGGATCTTTCGGTCCGGGTCGACGGCAATGGCCGGATCGAGACAAATGACAATACTACCCTCAAGGCCCAGGGCGGGTCGGAAGGGGATTATCAGTGGCACCGCAACGGCGAGAGCATTGACGGGGCTACGGGAAACAGCTATGTCCCGGACCGTTCGGGGGATTATTCGGTGTCTTCAGGAGATGCCCAGAGCGGATCCGTGCGGGTCTGGCGGGAGTTTGACACAAGCGGAAGCAGCAGCCTGGTTATCGGGAAGCGAAGCAATACGCTGGCCAGCCGCAAGGATTCCCAGATTGAAAAGCTGGAGGCGCGGGTTCAGGAGGCCGCTGAGGAGGCACAACAGCCCCCCGAAACAGTAAATCTCGGGATGATTTATGCGGCGGTCGAGGCGGCGCAGAGCGCCGGCGGAGTTGTCACCCTCTATGATGCCGGTGTGCTGGAAGCGGGCAATCGGGATGTGCTGATCCGTCTGACGGGGGAGGATGGCCTGCCCAACCGTCTTTATTGCGACCATGTGGAGGACAGATCGGTCATAACCCGGCTGAGCGTTTCCCTGTCGGGGCTGCCCGGTTCGGTGGATCTGGGCCTGCTGCCGGCCGATGAGGAGCTGGCCTCGCTGTTTGAGGAGGCCTTTTCCAACCAGATGCTGCTCCTTGATGCCGCGCAGGACGGCGCATATGGTCAAACGGTGGAGATGATGGTGAAGGCGGATAATCTGAGCGGCGCCGCCGATCTCTCCTTTTATCGCTATGATCCCGATTCCAATCGCTGCAGTCCGGCGGCCGTTTCCAATGTGTTCTTTGATTCGGCCGGCTATCTGCATTTTGGGATTTCAGGCGGAGGGCTTCTGGTGATTTCCGAAGGGGATCTGGAAGCACGCGGGTAACGCAGTGAGCGGAAGGCAGCCCCTTCCGCTCTTTTTACAGGTTGGGCGGCGATGAAACAAATGGATAGAGGGAGGTTGTTATGGCAAACGATCAACGATTTGCGGTGCTGATTGACGCTGATAATATTTCCGACAAGTATATCAAGGTCATCCTTGACGAGATCTCCAATGACGGCATCGCGACCTATAAGCGGATCTATGGGGACTGGACCAAACCGGCCCTTTCCTCCTGGAAAGCGGTGCTGCTGGACCATTCGATTTTGCCGGTTCAACAGTACAGCTACACCACCGGAAAGAATTCGACCGACTCGGCGATGATTATCGATGCGATGGATATTCTCTATTCGGGCCAGGTCGATGGGTTTTGTCTGGTCTCCTCTGACAGCGATTTTACCCGGCTTGCCGCACGGCTGCGGGAATCGGGGATGATTGTGGTCGGGATGGGGGAAAAGAAAACCCCGAAGTCCTTCATTGCGGCCTGCAATCGGTTCCGGTACCTTGACGTGCTCGCCGCTGCGGAACAGCCCCGGGCGGCAGCCTCTGTGCCGCTTGAGCGGACCGAGAAGGAGAACCGGCCATCTGCCGGCCGTGTTCAGACTCCCGCCAAAGCGCCTGCCGCCAAGCCGGCAGAAAAATCCGCCCGGATTGGGGCGCCGGCGAAAAATGAGGATGCGGAACCGAAAACCGATTTGGCTACGATTCGGGCTGCGCTGGTTGCGATCGTGACCGAGAATTCCGACGATGACGACTGGATTTTGATTGCCCGGATCGGCAATCTGCTTGGCAAGCGCTATCCGGACTTTGATGTGAGAAATTTTGGCTTTTCCAAGCTTACCCCCTTTCTGGAATCGCTCGATCTGTTCCATGTCAAAACACGGCCTGCACTCAACGGCAACGGAAAGCTGGTATATGTCAAACTGAAATAAAAGGCAGTCAAAAGGCCGGCCCCATGATGGGACCGGCCTTTTTGTTGGGGTACTGCGCTTTTCAACCGGAAAATGTCAGCTCCGGTTTTTCTTTTCGGCGGCTTGCTGGCGCTTCTGCCGGCGCAGTGCGAGCCGCTGTGCGCGGCGTGCGGCGCGCTCCTCCGGGTCGTGGCGGTTGACCAGCAGGAAGAAGGTCGGGAGCAGAAGCAGGGTTAACAGGGTCGAGGTGACCAGACCGCCGATGATGACCCAGGCCATGCCCTTCATCATCTCGCTGCTGCCGCCCTGGACGACGACCAGCGGGACCATGCCCAGGATGGTGGTCAGGGTGGTCATAAAGATCGGACGCATTCTGAGCATACCGGCGGTCAGCAGCGCATCCTCGGCCGAGAGATCCTGTTCCCGGCGCATCGTATTGGCGGTATCGATAAAAAGGATACCGTTGTTGACGACGATGCCGCTGAGCATCAGGAAGCCCATCATCGAGGTCATGCTGATCTTGCAGCCGCTCAGGAAGAGACAGACAAAGGAGCCAATCAGGGCGAACGACACACAGAACATGACGATCAGCGAGAAGATCGCCGATTCAAACTGGATCGCCATGACCATAAAGACGAGCAGAACGCCGGTCAGGGCGGCCATCAGCAGGTTGCCGAGCTCTTCCACCTGGGATTCCATCATGGCCGACTGGGTCAACTCGACGCCGGCCGGGAAGGTAAGCTGTGCAATCTGATTGTTGATATCGGTGGAGAAGGTGCGGGGCGCATTGGAGGCAGCCTGCGCGGAAACGGTTGTGATATAGCGCCCGTTTTTGCGAACGATGCTCTGCGGACTGTTGGAGTATTCGATCGATGCAATATCCAGCAGCGGGATTTCAATGCCCGAGCTGTTGGTGATGGTCAGGGAGGACAGATCGTTGACCGTCTGGAAGCGCTCAGGCGGGTATTCCACCGTGACGTCATATTCGCGGCCGCCCGACGTAAAGGTGGCGGCATCGCTGCCGGACATAATGGTGTAAAGGGTGCTCATAACCTGGGCCGGCACAAGGCCATTGGCGCTTGCCTTGACCGGATCGATTACCACCTCGGCCTGCGGATTGCCGGTCGAGACGGCGGAGGAAACGTGGGTGATATAGGGATTCTTTCGCAGATAATCCTCCACCATCAGAGCGGTACTGTCAAGATCGTCGCGGGCGATGGACTGGAGGTTGATTTCAATGTCGGAACTGCTGCCCATCGAAGCCATCTGGCTGGAAGAGGAGATTGTAATATCGCAGTCGAGGATCTCTGCGGTGCGTGCGCGCCAATCATCGATGATCTCCTGAGTTTCCCGCAGCCGGCCTTCATCCCGGAGGTAGGCGGTGATGGAGGCGGAGGCGGAG
>CASEBP010000090.1 GCA_949285275.1 uncultured Oscillospiraceae bacterium
ACTGCAACCAGCAGTTCGAGGTGCCGCTGGATTTTTTGCTGGGCTAGAGTGGGCTTTGGAGGGGGACGAGGGACTCCCGATCCGACGGCTGACACCCGAAACCGGTCAGCGGGACCCCGCTTCCTGGCGGGAACTGCCCCGCCGGCAGGACAGCCCCCTGTCCCAAAAGTCCGCCCAGGGGATGTCGCTCTATCCCCGGGATCGCCTCTATCAGGAAATGGCGTTTCTGGCCTATTATCTGCACTGGTCCAGCCAGGCTCTGATGGACCTGGATCACTGGGAGCGGCGGCGCTGGTGCCGCGAGGTGTCCGCAATCAACAAAAAACTCAGCGGCGACGATCAAAAAACCTTTGAACTGAAATAAACGGCAGGTGAGAATCCTCTATGAGCGCGCAAGGCATTCAATTTCAGGAACCGCTCTCGTCCTTTCGCTTTTTGGTCCGGCTTGGGGACAGCCAGGGGATTTCCGCCGCCTTCAGCCGGTTCTCCGGCGTGAAGATGGAGATGGAAACCATCCAGAACCGCAACGGGAACGACAACCGCGGCGTCAAGGAATACACCCCTGTATTTACTTCCTTTGCCCCGGTGACCCTGAGCAAAGGGGTCGTGGGGGACAACGAATTCCTCAACTGGATGCTCTCCGCCAGCGCCGGGGCGCTCACCGGCCCCAGCGGAATCAATCTGCGGCGGACGATCGACGTCATTGCCGTCGACCCGGCGGGAAACCCGATGGCCACCTGGACCCTTCTGGGCGCCATGCCCATCGGCTATGAGCTTTCCCCGATGGACAGCAGCCGCAGCGAGGTGCTGACCGAGAGCATCACCTTCGCCATCACCGGGATGAAGCGGACCACTCAGCCCCCGCCACAGTAATCCACATATTGGGTAAAAAGGAGGAAACGGCATGGCCATATCTGGGTCCTATTTTGATGTAATGCTCATCGGGCCGGGGGCCGTGCTGGCCGGCGGCTTCACTTCGGTGTCCGGGCTGGGTATGGAAGCGGATTACGAAGTCTATACCGAAGGGGGAAGCAGCTATCCCCGTTTCTTTTTCAAAAACGTCAAGCCCCAGACCCTCGTGCTTGAACAGGGCGTCATCACCACCGTGGACAGCGTCTCGCTGCTGATGGCGATGGTCAACCAGGGAATGTCGATTCCGTTGGCCGGCGCCATCATCCTCAAGGACAGCTTTGGCGTCCCGCAGCGGGAGTGGACGGTAATCGGGGCGCATCTCCAAAAATATGTGGGACCTTCTCTCGACAGCAATCAGGCCAGCGTGGCCGTCAACCGGATCGAACTGATCCATAACGGGTGCTTCTAATGGAATCCATTGCGGTGACAAAACCGGATATTGGGGTACTCTCGCGGGACCGCCTTCCCCTTTCCCCCTTCGGCATGCTGGCGCAGGCCTTTGCCGAGGAACTCCTGGCCCGATCGGGGTGGCAGGAAGGGGCCTGGTCCTTCGTACCCCTCGACCTGCTGGAAGAAACGGAGCCGTCCGCCGCCTTCTGCGAGACCTCGCTGCATCTGGACCTCCGCCTGGTGCTGGAAGCCCTGCGGCGCGACAACAACCGTTCGGAGCAGCAGCGCACCGTCGAACGCATCGTGGAACGTGTTCTGCGCCTGCAGCGTGAACCTTCCCCCTCCTCCCGGAGAGCGGGCAGCCTGTCATCCCACGCTGCGCTTCGAACCGCCCGGCAAGAACTGCCGCGTTATCCGTTTCAAGCCGCCGGCAGTGCTCTTTTCAGCAAAACAGTTTCCAACCCTCCCACCGCAATGTCCCGTTTTCCTCCCGCCCCGTCCGTCCTGCGGACGGAGCGCCTTGCCAGACAGACGGGCCATCCTGCCCGACCGCTTACATCCTCTTTTGAACAGGAATCTGCGATTTCCTCACTTCTTCTCTCCTCTCAGGCGGTTCCCTCTCAAATGACAGAGCGGCCGCTGCCGCTTCCCCATCAGGGATCCGCGGAATCCGGCAAGCCTCTTCCGGGCCGGAAAATACAGGACGCCGCCCGGAGCATTCCCGATTCCTCTCTTCTCTCGCCAATCCCGTCCCCGACCGAACTGGCCCACCGGATTTTGCCGGAGGAGCCGTCGGACAAAACGTCTTCCCCCGGGCCTTCGCCCCGGCATATCCAGCCGGTTCACCCGGCCCAAACGGGCCGCACCGCCTCCGCTGCTTTGGCGCAGGGCGTGCAGAGCCCGCCGTCCCCGGCGCGCCAGGCCGCGCCGGTAACCGCCATCCGGGATATCCGGACCCGGCCGCAGGCCCTCTCGGGACAATCCGAACCACCGAGGCCGTCCCTTGCCGAAAGCGCTGCACGGCACAGCATCTCCGTTTCGGCCCCGCTGATTGCCTTTTCCCCGTGGTTTGACCGGGCGCAGCACCCGCAAGGGACCGATGCCTTTTCTCCCGCGAAGATGCTTCTGAGCGGACCGGCCGATCCGCAGCAGGCGCTCTCAGGGCCGGCAAACCTTCAGGCCCCGTCCGGCAGTACAGCTTCCCCGAACTTCCAGGAATCGATCCCGCTCACCTATGGGGCTGTACGGACTTCCGAGCCGCCCTCAGAACAGGCCGCAGGCTCCTCCCCGGCGCAGCCGGAATCCGAATTTGCCCGCAGCCTGCCCGATTGGGCCAGGAACTTTTTGCGAAACAACACCGCTGCTTCCCGGGCCGCTCCATCCGCCGCGGCGGTGCATCCGAGCATCTCGCCGTCCGCCGCGCAGCAGCCGATCCAATGGACGGCCCCCAACTACCGGCCGGCGGATCCCCCCATCGCCTACCGGGAGAAAAACAAAGAGGAACCGGTTCGGGAGAAGCGGGAGGCGTCGATCAGCGAAGCGCAGCTGCAGCGAACGGCGGACCGAATCTATCAGATCATCGAGGACCGTATCCGGCGGGAACGCCGCCGGCTGGGTCTGTAATCCACACCGAAAGGAGGCGGGATCATGTACATCGGCATTCCAAACCCCAATGCGGTCATCCCGCTGGAGAAAATGACCATCCAGCCCGAGGGAAAGCTCGCCTTCCAGGTGCTCTACAACCCGGAAAGCTACTCCCAGAGCCGTTCCGTCCGTTATGCACAGTCGAGCGGTATCTCCAGCAATACCCCGGTCTCCCAGTTTGCCGGAGGCGGTCTGGAAATTCTGCAGTTTCGGCTCTTTTTTGACAGCATGTCGGCAGGCAGCGAGATCGGAGGCAGTGTCACCGACCGGCTCAAGTTCACCGGAAACAGCCTGCTGCCTTCGCTTGCCAAGCTGGTTGACGTCCGCACCTATACCCAGAAGGTGTACAGTCTGATGGAGATCAATCCGGATAAGCACGTACCGCCGCTGCTGCGGCTGAAGTGGTCGTCGCTGCAGTTCAGCGGCCACCTGATCAGCTGCCAGCAGTCGTTCGTCCGGTTCGGGGAGCGGGGGATTCCGCTCCGTGCCTGGCTGGATTGCGTTTTCCAGGAGTTCATTCCGCCGCAGAAGGCCACCCTTCCCCGTCCGCTCGAATCGCCGGACACCACCAAATACCGCACCATTCATCAGGGAGATTCGCTCTGGGCCCTGTCGGCCCGGGAATATGGACAGCCGGAGCAGTGGCGCGCTATTGCCGACGCCAATGGATTGGCCAATCCCCGGGCGCTGCGTTCAGGGGAGCGGCTGGTGCTTCCCGCCGTCAAGATCCGATAAACCAAACCCAGCAAAAGGAGGTGAGACGGGGTGGATAAAGGCTCCTATACCTTTCAGGCACTGAGCACCAAGTATGCGGACTTCCGCGGCCCCGCCTTCACCCTCAAGGTGGAGGGCAGCGCGCTCAACAGCGCCGAAATGCCCATCGCCTCGCTGGAGGTGGAGCTGTGCGCCGACGGTTCGGCGGGCGGCTGCCACTTCTTGGTTGAAAGCCTGTACGATTTTTCCCAGTCGAAATGGATCAACAACCTGGCGAAAACCATCCAGGTAGGCGCCAAGCTGGAGATTCTGGGCGGCTATGTCAAGCAGGAGCTGATCTTCTACGGTTATGTGGATGAGTTTTCAATGGAATACAGCGGCTCAGCGCCGCCCCGGCTGTCGGTGACCGGCATCGACGGCTTCGGCTATCTGATGAGCTGCCAGGAACCCATCTACGGGGGAAAAAAGAAGCCCCAGAAGGTGGTTGAGGATATTCTTGACAAGGCGGTTTCCGCCGGGTATGCCAAGAGCAGGACGGTTGGCACGCTGACCGGATTCGAGGTTCCGGTCGTCAAGGAAAAGCTCGACGACTTTCGCTACCTTCACCTGCTGGCCCGGCGGTACTGCATGAGCCTGTTCTCGGTGGCGGGGGAGCTCATCTTCGACAACGTGGTAGCGAACAGCAGCCCGCTGATCAGCCTCACTGTGGGCGCAGGACTGCTGGATTTCAAAAAGCGGATGTCGCTGCAGGGCCAGATCGGCGAGGTGGAAATCTGGGGACGGGACGAGAACCAGAAGTTCATCAAGGGAACATCCAACCGTGTCAGCATCGGCGGTTCAGGGAAAACGGCGATCGAGCTGGCGCCCAAATTCAAGCAGACGGCGATCCGGGAATACAGTGAATATGTCCGCACGGAAAAAGAGTGCATGGAGCTGGCGCAGGCCCGCCTGGACACTCAGGCGCTCAACTTTGTTTCGGGGTCGGGAACCTGTGTGGGGATTCCCGAGCTGATCCCCGGACGGTACATTTCGATCAAGGGACTGGACGACAGCACCGAAGGCAGCTATTTTCTCAGCAAGGTCCTCCACCGCTTCACCGAGGAGGGCTACTACACCCAGTTTGAAGTGAAGGGAGCAAAGGCCTGATGAGCATCGCAGACGAAATGAGACTTGCTCTGACTGCGGCCGGACTGAGCGCCGAACGCCAGATGCAGCGGCCAGGAATCTCCCTCGGGGTCGTAACCAACGTCAACGACGAGCAGAAGCTCAACCGGGTCAAATGCCTCCCGATCGAGAACGAGCAGGCCGAAGAAACCGACTGGTGCTATGTGATGGCGCCGCTGGGCGGCAAGGAATGCGGCCAGTTCTTCTTTCCCAACGTCAACGATCTGGTGGTGCTGGCCTATCTGGGAGGGGACCCCCACCGTCCGATGGTAATCGGGTCCTTCTGGAATACCGTTGTCAAGCCTCCCTACACCATCCAGGACGGGAAGGTCTACAATTTTTCGATCAAAACCCCCAGCGGCATCGAGCTGCTGTTCTACGACGAGCCAAACAAGCAGAAGGCAACCCTCACCCTGCCCTCGGGCACGGTGCTGACAATTGACGACGAAAATCAGGCGGTTTCCCTCCGGGACAAAGGGGGAGAAAACGCATTGGAGATGGACCTGAAGGGCGGAAATCTCACCCTGAAGGCGAAGCAGAAGCTGGTGCTGTCAGCCGGTGAGACTGCTATCACCCTCGAGGCCGCCGGCAGCCTGACCCAGAAGGCCAAAAACACCGTGTCGATGCAGGCCGCCAATATCGAACAAAAGGCAAATGCAAAGGTGTCCGTCCAGGGCAGCGACGTGGCGGTCCAGTCCAACGGGAGTCTGAATCTCCAGGCCTCCGGGCCCGCTGCACTCAAGGGCGTCGTTGTAAACATCAATTGACCGGAAAGCCGGAAGAAAGGAGCGGGAGCAGTTGAACGGGAAAGAATTTCTGGGCCGGGGACTGAAGTTTCCCCTCCAGGTCGACCCCCGGACAGGAAAGATCGCTATGGCGGATCAGGAAGAAGATATCCGGGAGGCCATCGGCATTATCCTGAGGACCGGCAAGGGCGAGCGGGTCATGCGGCCCGATTTCGGCGCCGACACGATGGACTATGCTTTCGCCCCGGCATCAAGTTCGATGACCAATTCCATCGCCCACGAGCTTCGGCTCATCCTGCTCGAACAGGAGCCCCGCATCCGGGATGTCGAGGTCGAATGCGAGCAGCTTGACCAGCACAGCGGCGCGGTGGTAATCCATATCAGCTATACGGTACGCAGTACCAACAACCGGTATAACCAGGTCTATCCCTTCTATCAGACGGAGGGTTCGGAAGGAGGGGGCGCGGTATGAGACAGCCTGTACTGGATCCCAGGGACCGGGAGGCCGTCATGTCCCAGATCGCCGCCCGTGCCCGGGCCTATACTCCGGAATGGCGGTACGAGGGGGCGCAGGACGACCCCGGCTCTGCACTGGCGGAGCTGTTCGGCGAGATGTTCTACCAGACGGTGGACCGGATGAACTCGGTTCCCGGCAAGCTGCACACCGAATTTCTCAACCTCACCGGCTTCGGCATGCCCGATCCGGCGCCTGCCTCGGGGCTGCTGTGTTTTTCCGCCCACGAGACGGTGGAGGAGCCAGTTCCGGTTCCGGAGGGCACCCAGGTTTTCACCGAGGATGAAGAGGGAGAGCACATCGTCTATGAGACGGTGAGGCGGATCGAATCGACCTCGGCCCAGATCAAAGACCTCTTCTTTGTTGACACCCGGGCCGGCATCATCCAGCGGCTCGATCCCGAAACGCCTCAGCCGTTTTTCTGCCCCGTCGAGGGGGAAAACCTCCAGCGCCACCGGTTCACCCTGTACCAGGATGACGCCCTTTCGCTGGAAGGGCCCTGTGAAATCGAGGTGGAGCTCCGTCAGGACGGCGGCTTTACCGCAGCGGAAACCGCTGCCCGCCTCGCAGATCCGCAGCGAATCCGCTGGAGCTTCCCAAGCGAGTCGGGTGACCAGCCCTTCACCGCCGTACGGGCACAGGGTGCATCGCTCCTGCTCACCTACCAGGGCCGTGAGCGCTTCCTTCCCGACGACGAGGGACATTACCGGATCACCTGTGCCGGCAGCCTGGGACAGGGCCGCCTGCTTCTCGATGGTGTTGCACTGCGAAGCCGCCCCGAGGGCTGGCGCCCCATCGACGGGGCCTCCAACGGGGATATCCCCCTGGACCTTTCCGAGGGCGGGTACTGCTTCGGGCGCCGCCCCGCCGTCTACAGCCTGTGCTATTTCCGCTCCGACCAGGTATTCCGCAAACGGGGTGCCCGCGTCAGTCTGCGTTTTGATCTGGCAACGGTCATCGTCGGACAGGACGGACAACAGCCCCAGTACCAGTTCAATCAGCGGATCATCGACAAGCGGGACGCCGTCGCGATCGTGCCCGACGACGTCTACGTTTCCCAGGTGGTCTGGGAATACTTCAACGGCCTGGGCTGGCGCCCGCTGGCGGTCTCGGGCAACCGCAACCCCTTCTCCTGCAAGCAGGAGAGGCCGCTGAACCTGGTGTTCGACGTCCCTGCAGACCTTGTCGAAACCGAGGTCAACGCCCAGCCCGGCTACTACATCCGCGCTCGGGTCATCCATGTGGAAAATGAGTTTTCGATGACCCCCCGCTGGCTGCTCCCCTTCCTCAAGGGGGCGGAATGCACCTGGTCCTACGACCGGGGACTCGCGGCCGAGCGGCTGGAATCGGAAAACAACGGCAGTATCGTCCGGCTGGAGGAGGCTGCGGGAATCGAACATCTCGCCTTCCCCGCGCTCGAGGAGCCGGAGGACCATCCCCAGTCGATCTACTTCTGTTTTGACCGTTCCCCTCATGCCATGCCGCTGTCCATCCTGTTTGATATGGCGGGACGGGTCAGGCTGGAAGACAAGGTGCGCTTCGAGGCCTGGAACGGCAGCCGGTTTGAACCGGTCCGCGCCGTCGATCTGACCCGCAACCTGCTGCATCCGGGGGTCATGCTGCTCTACCTCCCCCGTCCCCTTCCCGTCCACACCTTGCTGGGGGTAACGGGTCACTGGCTGCGGCTCTCCCGCAGCTCCTATCTGGAAATCGCCGGCGGATGGCCGCGGGTCAACACCATCCGCCTGAATACGGTGGAGGCCCTCCAGCGGGAGCAGGCCCCCGAGGAACGCTTCTCGGTCAACGGATATGAAGCTGACAAGGTACTTCACTTGCTCCACCACCCCGTCCTGGAAGCCCAGGTGTGGGTGGACGAGGTGGGGGGGCTGACGGTATCCGATATGGAGGCCCTGGCCCAATCGATGCCCCACCGGGTCGAGCTGGAACGGCAGGATCGGATCATCACCCACTGCTGGGTGCGCTGGGAACGCCGGAACCTGCTGGCGCTGGCCGGTCCGCAGGAGCGCTGTTACAGCCTTGATCCCTATGAAGGCCGGCTTCTCTTTGGGGACGGGGTTCACGGCCGCGTCCCTCCGCGCGGGGAGGAAAACCTGCGGGTTCGCTACTGCTACGGCGGCGGCACCCGGGGAAACCGTCCCGCCGGGACGGTAACCCAGCCGGTGGGATCTCTGCCGCGCATCAGCCGGGTTGAAAATCTCACCCCGATGAGCGGCGGAACCGACCGCCTCTCCCCGGAGAAGGTGGATCTCATCGGAAGCAAGGCCCTGCGCCACCGGGGACGTGCCGCCGGCGCCCGGGATTTTGAGGAGATTGTCCTTCAGGATTTTCCCCAGGCACGGCATGTCAAATGTTTTTCCGGCCGGGACGCTTCGGGCCAGTACGCACCGGGCCATGTCTGTGTAGTGGTGGAGGGCTGCGATCTGGACAGCCAACGGGTCACGGAGGACCTCTGCCAGAGAATCTATGAATCGCTGTCCCGGCAGTGCGACTGCGTCATGGTCCAGGAGCAGCGGCTGCATGTCGTGGGATCCACCGTCATCACCGTAAACAGCACGGTAACGGTTGAGATGATCGATCCCGATCAGGGCGCCGCCACTCAGCAGGCGATCGCCCAGCGGCTGGAAGAACTCATCAACACCCGCTGGCGGGAACGGGAGATCGGCGACCAGATCCGTATCGACCAGGTATGGCAGACGGTGCGCGATACCCCCAATGTGCGGCTGGTGCAAAACATCCTGCTGGAAGGGCAGTACGATCAGGAAGGTATCCAGCGGATGGTAGCCCTGGAGGAAGACGGACTCTTCCCCTATGCCACCGTCAAGAGCGGACTGCACCTGATTCAGGTGGAATGAACGGCAAAACAAACCGAGAGGGAGGGATGGCCCCATGCTGAACGCCCGGAATCTGGACGATCAGACCTATAGGGAAATTGTAGACGCGGCGAAGGGCCGTCTGCCCTGGCTGTGTCCTGCGTGGACCGATCACAATGCCCACGATCCGGGTATCACCATTCTGGAGCTGATGGCCTGGTACAAAGAGATGCAGCAGTATCATATGAATCAGTTCACCGATCCGCTGCGGCGCAAACTGCTGGCTCTCGCGGGGATCACCTGCCGTCCGGCGCGTCCGGCGCGCTGTGCAGTGCAGCTCGAAGCGGCGGGGCCCGCCCGTCTGGCGGGGGAACGGCTCGCCACCCGCGAGGGGATCCCCTTCGAGCTGACCCAGGCTGTTCCGTCCCGCCGCCCGGTCATCGCCCGGATCCAGCTGATCCAGGGAGAACGCCGGGTCGACGTCGGGGAGCTGCTGGAGGACCGTCGGGTCACCTTCCAGCCGTTCGGCGAGGAGGAGGGGGAGCCATCCCGGCTGTCCATCGGCTTCTCTCAGCTGGGCGAGGGGGACCTGCAGCTGTGGTTCGATGTGGACACCCCGGCCGGCGCCGCCCGCAATCCGTTTGCCTCTCTGCACCAGGTTCCCCGCCTGATCCGATGGAACTGTGAGGGGGCGCAGGGAACCGAACTCATCCGGGATGAAACCCACGCCCTGAGCGTCAGCGGCTATGTCACCCTCCGCCCCTGCGGAGAGTGGCCGGCGGATGCAGAGGGACTGTTCCGTCTGACCCTCACGCTGGAGGATCCGGGCTGTGAAGAACGGGTGCGCCTGTCGGGACTTTCGGTGGACCGGTGGCCCGCCCTGCAGCAGGAAACCTGGGCAAGCAGCCACTTTTTCCAGGTCCCTGCCCAGGAGGACTGGACCGTCTGCCTGAGCGACGCGCTGGCCCGCGATGGCGACCTGGCCGTACTGATCCGCACCGGGCAGCGCTGGGAACAGACCGGCGCCTGGCGGGCGGCGGCGACCGAGGCAGGACGGCTGATCGAACTGGATACCCGCTGCGCCGTCCAGGACGGGGAGCAGAACCTGCTGGTTATCGCGCTGGACGGCGCACACAGCAGCCGGCTGCTCTTTGACGCCCGCGGACTGCCCGGGGAGACCTTTTTCCTGGATCTGGAGGGGCGAACTGCCCTGACCGAATCCTTCACCCTTCTGTGCGACACCCTCGACCGGGACGGACAGATCCGGCCCGCCCTGTGGCGGTGTGTGGAGGATCTGTATTCCTGCGGCCCCCGGGACCGGGTTTTCACCTACGATCCGGCGCGGGAGACCATCACCTTCGGAGACGGAGAGCACGGTGCTCTGCTCTGCCGGGGAAAAGGCGCCGTGCTGGCCGCCAGCTTGACCCTCACCCACGGGGACGGCGGCAACATTCCCGGTGGGACCGGATTGACCTTCCAGACCGACGGCCTGACCGTACCCAGCTTTCCTGCGCGGGGGGGCGCCGGCGCGGAGACGGTCGCACAGGCGCAGGCCCGGCTGCTTCAGACGCTGAGCGTCACCCAAAAATGCGTCTCGGCCGATGACTACGAACGGCTGGCCAAAGAGACGCCCGGACTGCGGGTGGCAGCCGCCAAAGCCCTTCCCGGCTATGACCCGGACGAACCCACCGGCATCAGCCGTCTTCCCATCGTCACGGTGGTGGCGGTCCCCGCGGGCGCGGGGGCGCATCCGGTACCCGACCAACGGTTTCTCACGGCGGTCCAACAGCAGATGGACCGGGTTCGTCCCATTGGCGCCCAGGTCAAGGTAGTCGCCCCGGTCTATGTCACGGTGGAGATCGACCTGGTGCTGCGCGGCGCCGGGGAGAACGCCGGAGAGGCGCTGCGGCAGCAGCTCTCCGACTGGCTGGAGGCCTCCGGAATCGGCGGCACCCTCGAGGCGGGCGCCGTCCGTGCCGTTGCACAGGCCGCGCCGGGTGTACTTCAGGTTCGGGAGGCGACAATGCGCGCCGTCGGACCGGGCTGCTACCAAAATGCAGAGGGAGATATTTTTCTGCCCCGTCGAGCGATTCCCCGATTGGGCGCTCTTCGGATCACCCAGCTTTCCGATGGGGGAAGCGACCGCGGATCATAAGGAAAAGGAGGGAACGGCGGCATGGAGCCAATCCAGACACAGATGGTTTTTTGCTGCGCGGAGCAGTGGACAGGCGGATTTTTCCACCGGGTCGAGCCCTGGGAGGACGGCCTTCGCCTCGATCCCCGGCAAGCCTCCACCGGCGTCTACTGCCTGCGTGCGGTTGACAGCGGCGAAAAGGGCTTTCTCTGGAGCCGTGCCGCGGTAGAGGCAGAACTTCCGCCCGACACCGCGCTGCGGATTTACGCCCGGGCCGCTGACACCCTTCGCTGGGAAAACTGGCCCGATCTCGACGCCGGAATCCACAGCCTGACCGGTGACCCGATGCCCGTCCTGCGCCAGATTTTCGGCGCTCCCGTCTCGGAAAGCGGGGATTGCCTGCTTCCCTGCACAGGGCGCTACCTGTGGCTGATGCTTGAATTGACAGCCACCGGAGCCTGTTCCCCGGTGATCCGGGCCCTGCGGCTCTGGATGCGCGGGGACCATATGACCGATTATCTTCCCGCCATCTACCAGGGGCACGATTTCACCCGGCGGTTCCTGTCGGTTTTCGACAGCATCTTCTCCGATATGGACCGGTACATCGACGCCCTTCCCGGACAGATCGACTACCGGCATGCACAGGGGGAACTGCTGCGGTACCTGGCATCCTGGGTCTGTGTAGACCGGGGCAAGGACGAGGAGGAGCTGCGGGAACGGATTCACACCGCCCTGCCCGACTATGAAAATCTCTACACCGTAGAGGGGGTCCGGCAGAGCGTCCGGCGGCTCACCGGCCGGGATCCGGTGCTTATCGAGCCTTTCCAGGTCTCCCCCAACCGGCCTGACTGCCGGGATCCGGTGCTTTACCGCCGGCTGTACGGGGAGGATCCCTACCGTTTTTTCGTCCTGCTGCCTGAGGACACCTTTTCAAGCCGCAAAGAACGGGAACAGTTCCAGCGGGAGATGGAAGAGGTCATTCCCGCCGGAATGACCATGCAGATGATTCAACTCAAGCCCTGCGTCCAGCTCGACTGGCACACCTACCTAGGCATCAACGCTCAGATCGGCGGCTATGTGCCGGCAGTGATCGATGAGCGAGCCACCATCCACTATGACACCACGATTGGAGGAGCCAACCATGAATAACGCCAGTTTCTTCCCTTTCGAGCGCAACCGGTATTTCTACGGTAAGCTGCTCACCGTCCGGGATTTTGAGGTGGAGCAGCGCTACCACTGCACCAAGCGGGAGCTGCTCAACCGCCTGGTACACGGCGCCGGCGTGGTGTGCGGCCTGGGAGTCACCGCCAGCGACGAATCCACCCTGATGATCGAAAGCGGCCTGGCCCTCGACTACCAGGGGCGGGAGATCGTCGTTCCGGAGCCTCTCTTCCGCAAGCTGCCGATGCTGGAGGGTCAGGAGACCCTGTCGGGCAAACAGGACGCCTATCTGTGCCTGGCCTATGCTGAGGAGGATGTCGAGCCGGTCAACGCCACCGGCGCCGAGGTCGGATCCCAGCGGCAGTTTGACCTGACCCGTGAGGGATTCCGCCTCTTTCTCACCGCCGAACCGCCTGCCTACCAAAGCCTGCTCGAAGCATCCGGCCAGGAAAACGTATCGGTTCTCTATCAGAGCGACGAGCTGATTCTGGTTCTTTCCCTTCCCTCCACCCTCTGTGCCGGGGAGGAGTTCCAGGTCCAGGTGCTGGTGGTCAAGAACGAAAAAACACCGCCGGTACAGTTCTCGCTCGAAGGGGAAAACACCTTTGCCGAGAGCGACAACGGCCGGGTGCGTCTGGCCTGGCGGGAGAGCCGGGAGGAAAAGCGCTGCGTCTATACCGTCGATTTCTCTCTGCGGGCCAAAGCCCTCAGCGACGTGGACGCCCAGCTGTTTTCCGGCGGCTGCGAACTCAACGTCGAGCTGGGAAGCCATCACTACAAGAATTACCTGAACGTGGAAGCGGCGGTCCATCTCTGCCGCAGCCAGGAGGAATGCCGGCTGCGCCGCCGGCGTCAGGACGACCTGGCCCGCCACCTGCGGGGCCGGGATCTGCCGCTCTATCTGGCCAAGCTTGAACTGATCCATTCTGCTGCCGGCGCCTTTATCGGCGGGGTAACCAGCCTGCCCTTCCAGCAGGCGGTGAAGGGAGAAGGAAAGGCCAAAGGGGACGGCTCGACGGATCTGACGGTCACCACATCGGTGCGAAGCCTCGAGTATTGGCAGAAGCCCGACGTCAAGGCGGTCTATCAGCCTTCGACCGGCGCGCTGCACCTTGATTTTGGCATTCCCTCCCCTGAGCAGTACGACTACGCCATCGCCCACGGCACAGTGGATTTGACCATGCCAGGCGGTATCCGGGTCAACAGCCGGGTCTTTTCCCAGGAAATCGCCCACGGCCTCGGAGCCGGCGCGGTCGACGTCCGGCTGAGCGTGGAATTTGTCGACCAGGAGCGGGAGGAAACCGCTCTGCTGTGCGGAAACAGCGAAGTTTTCCGGCACAAGTCGATCAAGATCGCTCCGCCCTGGGTAGAGGCGGCCGCTCTGATCTACCCCGAACGCGGAACGATGCGGATCGGCCTGTGGCTCCACGACACGGTGGAGGGCAATCTGGTGCGGGTCCACTATTTCGCCCAGAAGCCGGAGCGGGATACCAACCGAATCCTCTCCCAGCGCCGGATCAGCCTGTCGCTCACCCCGGAATTTTCCCGTCTGGGCTGCCGGGAGAAGCTTCAGTTCCAGGCGGAGGTGGTCGGCTCTGAAGACAAGAGCGTAACCTGGAGCATCAAGGAGGAAAACGGCGGCGTCATCGATCGCAACGGCCTCTATCAGGCGCCGGAACTGCCCGGCACCTACGAGATCACAGCGGTGTCCGGCGCGGATGAATCGGTCACTGCCAGCGCCTTCGTCATTGTGGAATAAACGCGCAAAACAGCCGGAACGGCTCCGGCGGAGAGGGGGAACACGGTGGACGCCATATTGATTCGGGAGCGATACAAGGTGGTCCGTGTGACCGACAGCCGGGAAAACTACGCCTTTGCGGAGGCGGTGGATATCCTCGACCGGGAGACCGGCAACGTTCTTCTGAACCTGTATGAGGGACCGCTGCTCCGGCAATATCTTCCCTGTTTTGACCGGCTGGAGGTCTGCCCCGCATTTTTGGGGATCTTTCTGGAGGGGGAAAGCCTGGTTGCCGTCTTTCGGGACTGCGGCGGGACCCCCATCGATCAGATCTTCTTTCTGGGAGACAGCCACGACTGGCAGGAACGCCTGTACTATGCGGGCGCGCTGTTCCAGCAGGTGCTCAACCTGGCAGACCTTCCCTGCGAGGTGGCCTGTGCCCTGCTCCTGTCGGAAAATGTACGGATCGACCTCAACAACCGCAAGGTCTGCCTGCGGTTCCACGCGGTTCCGCTGGAGGGGATGAATCCCCGGGAGGTGGTCCTGCTGGCGGGGGATCAGATCCGCAAGATCCTGCGGCCCCGCTTCTCCTCCCCCCGGGAGGAACTGGATTTCCTCGATGAACTAGAACGGGGCAGCTGCACCAGCGTCGTACAGCTCTATGCCCTGTGGCGGTCCCGCAGCGAGGCGATTTGGGCCGCTTACGAGGCTCTGGCAAAAAAGAATTTTGTCCGTCGCTGGTGTTCCCTGCTGCTGGGCCGCGTCAAACGGCGAATCGCCCGACGGAAAGAGAGGTGAGAGGATGCAACAGCTCAAACGATGGGGTGTGTTTCTGTGTACCCTGCTTCTGCTGGGGACCGGAATTTCCCTGCTTCTGCAGGACCTGGGGCGGGAATATCTCTCGATCCTGCGTACCGGCCGGGGAGATGCCGACTACCTGCTGACCGCCGCCGACGCGGAGGGACAGATCTATGTGCTGGGGCAGGACCGGGACGGCTATATGCTGGTTCTGGGGGACCAGTCAGGCAACACGTCCGAGCAATGGCGGCTGACGGCCGAGATTCTCCCCCGGCAGAGCGTCCCCGCCACCCTCTACCCCGCAGCCGGAGGCGCGGTCTATCTGGGCCTTTACAACACTGAGGAGGAGACCTGCCTGCAGCTTTATCGCCTCACCCAGAAGGGAACCGAGGCCGAGCTTCTGCTCAGTGAGCCCTGTCCAGGGGAAAACCTGCAGAGTCAGATGGCTTCACTGACCCTGTCCAGCTTCTCGCAGGTGGACAGCGTGGTCACCTTCGCCCTGATTCAGGGGGACACCGCCACCTTCTACCAGCGCACCAGTGCAGACGGCGGGCTGGAGCAGACGGGAACCTACACCCAATCCGGCCTTCAGACCGCTCTGGCCCTTTCCGACGGGACTAAGGTGCTGGCCGGAGAGGATGGCTTCCTGCGAACCGATGAAACGGTCATCCCGCTGACCGGTGGAGAAATTATTACAGACCTGATCCAGGCTGGCACAGGCGTTTACTACGTGGACGCTGCCGGTCTTCAAGTGTTTTATACCGACTTTGCCGATTGGAAGCCCTATCCGATCCTCGATTTGAACAAGGGCTCCTATGACCTTGATCACTGCACCGACCTGTGGATGACCCGGTATGGGGATGCCCTGCTGCTGATCGACGGGAATACTCTGCTGCTCGACCGGGGCAGCACCGTATCCGATCTGACCGCACTGCTCTATCCTTCCGCGCTGCAATGCGGACTGACGCTGGGCGGGATCTTCCTGGGCGCGGTGATCCTTTCGCTCGCCCTGTGGTACCTCATCTGCGAACAGCACCGGTTCCGCCTGCCGATGCTTCTGCGCTGGGGAGCGCTGATCGTCGCTGTGGCCGTGCTGGGGACCGGCGTGCTGGTGCAGGGACCGGTTCTCTCGTCCAGCCGCATGGCCGCCGAACGGGAGGCCGCTTCGCTGATGGGCGCCCTTTCTTCGCAGGCGCTCGAGCGCTTTGCCCCGGACGATGAGCTGCTGCCCGGGCATCTGGGCGACAGCCTGGCCGATGCTTCGGGCAATCTCTACCGGGACTGCGGCGTATCGGTTTACCGTCTCGGCTCCAACGGAACCTGGACCCTGGC
Organism: uncultured Oscillospiraceae bacterium; assembly: GCA_949285275.1. Classification (GTDB taxonomy): domain Bacteria; phylum Bacillota; class Clostridia; order Oscillospirales; family Ruminococcaceae; genus Yanshouia. The sequence goes on from CASEBP010000090.1 coordinate 16,079, forward strand.
GGGAAGCAACACCGCCCTTGCGGCGGGGATCCGTGGGGAGCTCTGCCCCAGCTTTGACCTGGTCCAGGCAGAACAGGCTCTTTCCGCCTCAAGCCTCTTCTGGACCTGTTCACGCGGAGAGCAAACCCGCTATCTGCTCTACCGCGCCCAGGGCGACATGCTGCTGGCGCTGGATCTGGATGCCGGTCCCCTGCTGGAAGCCGGCTGGACCTCGAGCCGCTGGATGATTCATGGACTGATCGCCCTGGCCACCCTTCTCTCCGTTCTTTCGCTGGCAATTCTGTGCTGGATCACGGTGGGAGTGCGCCGCGCCCTCGAGGGGATGGAGCGGCTGGCTGCCGGCGAACGGCAGGTTGAGGTGAAGGTCGGAGGCGGCGACGAGCTTGCCAGCCTGGCCGACGATGTCAACGCCCTCTCCGCCGCCCTCCAGGATGTTGACCTGCAGCAGCGGAAGCTTGCCCTCTCCTACCGGCGTTTTGTGCCGGAGCGGGTGCTCTCGTTGCTGGGGAAGACCGACATCCAGGAAGTCGACAAACAGACCTTTGTCTCCCGCAACCTGGCGGCTATGATGCTCTGGTTCCGTTTCCCGCCGCAGGTCTATGAGAAGAGCGGCCGGGAGCTGTTTGACAACCTCAACGAAATCATCGAGCGCACCGCTTCGATCGTCACCCAAAAGGGCGGCGCGGTCTTCAACTTTGCCTATGACGGCTATGACGCCGTCTTTGAGGGCGGGAGCGCCGCGGCGGTGAGTACCGCCGTCGCGGTTCAACAGGAGATTATGGAGATCAACCGCGAGCGGGAGCTTGACGGGCGTCCTCCCGTTGTTGTCCGCATCGCCCTGGACGAGGGAAACGTCATGCTCGGCGTGGTGGGGGATGAAAACCAGATTGAACCCGCCTCGATCTCCTCAAGCTTCTCGGTTGCCAAGCATCTGGTGGAGCTGTGCGGAAGGCTGGAAGCCAACATCCTGTGTACCGAAGCGGTGATCCGGGGCGCTAAGGGTTATGCAAGCCGCTACATGGGCAAATGCCGGGAGGGCGGCGAGGACATCCGGATCTATGAGATCTTCGACGGCGACGCCTACGAGATCCGAAAGGTAAAGGAAAACACCGGCGCCCTCTTCTCAGAAGGGGTATACGCATTGTACAGCCACAACTTCTCCCAGGCCAAGCGTATCTTCCTGGGACTGGTCCACCACAACACCGGCGACGGCGGCGCCCGCTACTATCTGTATCTGGCGGACCGGCTGGAGAAATGGCCGGAGGAGGAAATCAGCCTTGATTCCGGGCAGTAAGGAGGCGGAAGAGTATGGCCACACAGCTTGATATTATCCGCCGGCAGGCCGAAGGGGCACTGCGCGGCGCCGCTTCCAGAGCGTCGGGCAGCCTGCGCCGGGACAGCAGCCTGGTCAACCAGGTCAGCCGCCTGGCCGGTCACGCCGCTAAGGCAGGTCCGGCCGCTTCCGAAAGCAGACCGGAACCGACTTCCTCCCCCCCGGCGCCGGACGGATACCAGCGGCGCTCTCCGGTTCAGCCGCTGCGCGTGGCGCCGGACTATCACAGGCGGCAGGTCATGCGGATCATCGCCGCAGCAGCGACGGTGGTAGCCATCTGTGTGGGGATCTATCTGCTGAACCGGCTGGGCCTGTTCGAACGCTGATCCCGAAAGACCATCCATAGGAGGCATTCCTGTGCTGAGCTATCTGCTTCGACAACTGACCAATTCCTTCGGGATCTTTTTCCGCACCATCCGGGCCTTCTTCACCCGGAAGCTGGTGGGGGCCTGGTCTTACCTGCGCCGTATCACCAACTTTTCCCGCCAGGCAACCCGGGTAGCGACCACCTCCTTCCAGGGTGCGGCCACAGTGATCAAAAAGCCCACCAAGCGGGAGGATTACATCGAAACGCAATACCTGTTCATCTCCAAATCCTTTCTGCTGATGCTGGCGGTGGGGGCGATAGCAGCTGTTTTGCTGGCCTATTTTGTGGTCTGGCCATTCCTGCTCAGCCGTTTCCTGGTAGCCCGGTTCTATCAGGAGGACCGCAAGCTTTCCGACTGGTCGGGACGGGTCATCGTCTACCAGGATGAGGAGAGACGGATTCCCCTGTACCAGGGTACGCTGCAGGAGGGCCGGCTGGAGGGCCTGGCAACCGAATACGACGAGGACGGCCTGCTGATCTATGAAGGGGATTTTTCCGACGGGGTACGCAGCGGAGAAGGCAGCCTGTACGAGGCGGGAATCCTCGTCTACACCGGCCAGTTCTCCGGCGGGGTGCCCAACGGAACGGGTACCGCCTATGCCGACGGCGTCAAATGCTATCAGGGCGACTTTGTCGACGGGCTGTACGAAGGAGAAGGGGTGACCT
>CASEBP010000091.1 GCA_949285275.1 uncultured Oscillospiraceae bacterium
CGACGCCTCAATGAGGACGGACGAAGCGAAGTGCTTATTGTCGGGAGAGGCGGCGGCTCAGCGGAGGACCTCTGGGCATTCAATGAAGAGGAAACCGTTCGGGCAGTCGCTGGATCGGCGATCCCTGTAATTTCAGCCGTGGGACATGAAACCGATACCACCCTGTGTGACTATGCGGCGGATCTGCGCGCCGCAACCCCTACGGCGGCAGCAGAATTGGCGATCCCCGACCGGACCGGGATCTTGGAACGGCTTTCCCGCAGCGGTGTGACGCTGCGGGAGCGAATAGATCGCATTCTTGCCAAAAAACAGCAGGAATTGGATCGAATCCGGACAACCCCCGCGCTTCAGGATTCATCCTACTTTTTGACCAAAAACAGGCAGAAGCTGGACGAACTGTCCAATTCGCTCCGGCGCCTTGCCTGCACCGGGATCGAGCGGCGCGCCGATGCGCTTGGAGCAAAGACCGCTCTGCTGGAGTCCCTCAGTCCGCTGGGGGTGCTTTCGCGGGGATATGTGATCGCGCAGGCCGAAGGAAAACCGATTCGCAACGCGTCAGAATTGTCTGTGGGGGAAGCCCTGACCCTTCGTTTTTACCGCGGCGGGGCTGCTGTAAGGGTGGAACGGTTGGATCTGTCCGATGAGGAGGAAAAAGAATGACATTTGAACAGGCGATGCAGCGGCTGGATGAGATTGTCGCGCGCCTCAGCGAAGAGAATCCCCCGCTGGAAGAATCTCTTTCCCTTTATGCGGAAGGCGCATCCTTGATTGCATCCTGCAACCGGGAGCTGGAACAGGCCAGGGTGAAACTGGAAACCCTGGAAATCAAGAAGGACGGCGAAACAAATGGACTTTGAACGGAGGCTCGCAGAGGACCGGGAACTGGTTGAACACAGCCTGGAGCGATACACCCGCCCGCACAACGGAAGCTGCATCCAGGAGGATGTCTTTGAGGCAATGCGATACAGCCTTCTCGGTGGCGGCAAACGGCTGCGCGCGGTACTGGCGATGGAGTTTTGTCATGCATTTGGGAAAAAACGTCAGGACGCTCTTCCTGCCGCCTGCGCGCTGGAGATGGTACATGCTTATTCTCTGATTCACGACGACCTTCCCTGCATGGACAATGACGATCTCCGGCGAGGAAAGCCGACCAACCACAAGGTGTTTGGAGACGCATTGGCGCTGCTTGCCGGCGACGGTTTGCTGACGCTTGCGTTTGAAACCCTCTCCGGCGGGGAAGCCCAGGAGTTGTTGGGCGCCTCCCGTTGCATCGAACTGGTGCGGATCCTCTCTCAGGCTGCGGGGGAGTACGGAATGCTCGGCGGCCAAGTGGCAGATGTACAGGCCGGAGGCGGTAAAATGACCCGTGAGCAGCACGCCGAGATGGTCGCGATGAAAACCGGCGCACTGATCCGCGCTTCTGTTCATTGCGGCTGTGTGGCCGGCGATGCTTCGGCCGAGGAAACCGCTTCGGCACTGCGGTATGCCGAACAGATTGGCACCGCTTTTCAGATTACCGACGATCTGCTCGACGTTTGCGGCGATCCGGCACTGATGGGCAAAAATACCGGAAGCGACGCCCGGGAAAACAAAATTACCTTTGTGACGATGCTTGGCTTCGAGCAGGCGAAGCGGCAGGCGGATCTCCTGTTCTCTCAGGCTCAGGAGGAGATTTCCGCACTGTTTGGCGCGGAAAGTTTTCTGATGGATCTGACCGTTTGGCTGGCTGGAAGACGGCAGTAATGACAACCAGCCGGCAGATTCGGGCAAGAGAAGGAAGTAACAGATATGCAGATACTATCGGTCATTGCCAGCAATCCACTGCTGAATATTGCGGTCATCTCATGGTTTTTTGCCCAGCTGATTAAAACGGTCCTCAATTGGGTAGAAAACGGTCGGCTCGATCCGGAGCGCCTGACCGGATCGGGCGGGATGCCAAGCTCCCACTCCTCCTTTGTCGTATCGCTGGCAATTGGTGTGGCCAGGATGGAGGGCTATGATTCTCCGCTCTTTGCGCTGTCCCTGGTTTTTGCGGCCGTAGTGATGTATGATGCGATGGGAGTTCGCCGGGCAGCCGGGGAACAGGCCAAAACGCTCAACCATCTGATCGGGAATTTCCAGGACTTCTTTGACTTTCTCAAGGAACATCCGCTGCTTGATTTTGACGATGAAGATTTTCACACCGGGGCCGATCATGGAATCTCATCGGGCGATGGCCATAAAACCCTCAAAGAATTTCTGGGCCACACCCCGCTGGAGGTATTGGCAGGCGCCCTGCTGGGAATTTTGATTGCGATGATCTATCCGCTCTGAGGATGATTTCGTGGAAAGAGAGGTCGTGGCATGACTCCGAATCATCTATTGCCGCTGATCCGAAACCCGGAACAGCTCAAACAGCTCTCCTATTCTCAGATGGAAGGGCTCTGCCGGGAATTGAGGCAGGTACTGATCAATACGGTTTCCCAGACGGGGGGGCATCTGGCATCCAACCTGGGGGTCGTCGAACTGACGGTGGCGTTGCTGCACTGTCTGTCCCTCGACCAGGATAAGGTGATCTGGGACGTCGGACATCAGTGCTATTCTTACAAGCTGCTCACTGGGCGCGCCGACCGTTTCTCCACCCTCCGACAGGAGGGAGGGCTCTCGGGCTTCCCCAAGCGCAGTGAGAGCGCATATGATCATTTTATTGCGGGCCATGCCAGCACCTCTCTCGCTGCGGCCTACGGACTCAAGCGCGCCATGACCCTGAAAGGGGAAGAGGGCGCAGTGGTTGCCGTTGTGGGGGATGGCTCCTTCACCGGCGGCATGATCTACGAAGGACTCAACAACATCGGCAAAAGCGGAGAAAATCTCATTGTCATCCTAAACGACAACGAAATGGCAATTTCCCGCAACGAGGGCGCATTGGCAAAATATCTTGCCGTCATCCGCTCCAAACCGACCTATTTCAAGATGAAGAAAAACGCCGAGCAGCTGCTGCTTGGTATGCCGGTGGTAGGAAAACCGCTGCGCGATTTGGCGTGGAGCTCCAAAACCGCGTTGAAAAAGGTGATCTATTCCACTACATTTTTTGAAGAGCTGGGCTTTGCCTATCTCGGCCCGGTAGACGGACATGACCTCAAAAGCCTCTGCGACGTCATCACCCAGGCCAAACAGATGGGATGCCCTTGTCTGATTCATGTACGGACCCGCAAGGGAAAAGGATATCGGTTTTCGGAAAAGAACCCCGGCATGTTTCACGGGGTATCCAAATTTGACGCGGCATCCGGCCGCCCGGTTTCCGGGCCGGCGGAGAGCTTTTCTGAGGTTTTTGGAAAGGAACTGCTGCGTTGCGCCGAACAAGACAGCCGGATTTGCGCCATCACGGCGGCGATGGAGCATGGAACGGGAATGCAGCATTTTGCCCGCCGGTATAAGCAGGCGGGACGCTATTACGACGTCGGGATTGCCGAGGAATTTGCCGCAACCCTTGCGGCCTCGCTTGCTGCCGGAGGAATGCTCCCCGTTTTTGCCGTTTATTCCACCTTTTTGCAGCGGTGCTGCGATCAGCTGATTCATGATGCGGCGATTGAACCGCAGCATCTGGTATTGGGAATCGATCGGGCCGGCATTGTCGGAGACGACGGGGAAACCCACCAGGGAATTTTTGATGTTGCCCTGCTTTCACCGATCCCCAATTTTTCGCTGTTTGCGCCGTCCAATTATGACGAACTGCGCCAAATGCTTCGCCGGGCACTCTTTGAGGAACAAGGGCCGACCGCACTGCGGTACCCTCGGGGAACACAAGATCCGACGGTTGCCGGGTGGAAAGCGACCGGGCGCGATTGGGATCTGGTTGCCGGAACAGGAACAACCCGTCTGCTCGTCACCTACGGTCGAACCTTCGCTGCAGCTTTGCAGGCGATGCAATCCGATCCGGGCCTCTCGGTTCTCAAGCTGAACCGGCTGCTCCCTCTTCCTGAGGAGGCGCTGGAAATCGCCAGAGGTTTTGATGCGGTCCTCTTTGCGGAAGAGGGAATTCGGACCGGAGGACTGGGGATGCAGTTTATGGAAAAGCTGGCAGAATCGGGATATCGTGGCCGGATGCGGCTGCATGCCATCGACCAATTCGTTCCGCAGAGCAGTGTGTCATCCGCCCTGCACCGGTTGGGTTTGGATGCCCCGGGCCTGCTGCAGGAGCTTTGCAAGCTGGATGAGGAAGCGCAGGAATCAAAAGGAGATATGCGATGAAAAAGCGCCTGGATCAGTTGTTGGTGGAGCACGGCTTTGCAACTGGACGGGATCGGGCCAAGGCGTTGATCATGGCCGGACAGGTTTATGTCAACGGGCAGAAGGCGGACAAGGCCGGGGATGAATACCGGGATACCGATCCGATCGAAGTGCGAGGAGAAAAACTCCGGTATGTCAGCAGGGGAGGTCTCAAGCTGGAAAAGGCGCTGGCGGTATTTCCCATTCGTCTGACAGGCTGTGTCTGTTGTGATTTTGGCGCTTCTACCGGAGGATTCACCGATTGCATGCTGCAAAATGGGGCTGAACGGGTATTTGCTTTCGACGTCGGATACGGACAGCTGGCCTGGAGCCTGCGGCAGGATCCCCGGGTCGTCAATTTTGAGCGGACCAACATCCGTTATCTGACTGAGGAGCAGCTGCCGGACCCGGTCGATTTTATCAGCATTGACGTCTCCTTCATCTCGCTTGCCCTGATTCTTCCGGTGGCCTACCGTTTTTTGAAAGATTCTGGGGAAATGGTCGCCCTGATCAAGCCACAGTTTGAAGCAGGACGGGAACATGTCGGAAAGAAGGGCGTGGTCCGGGATCCCGCTGTTCATGCCGCAGTCATCCAAAAGGTTATCGACTGCTGTATTGCCTTGGAGTTTTATGTAAAGGGAATATCCTTTTCACCTATAAAAGGCCCGGAGGGCAACATCGAATACCTGCTTTACGCCGGGAAATCCTCCCGGGAAACGGCAAATATCGATCCGGATGCAATCAAAAAACTGGTGGAGGAAGCTCACCAAGCGCTGAGCGAAACAATAGGATGATGATTTTAATTTTTCCAAACCGGCGGCTTCCCGATGTAGGGCGCTGTGTCCGGGCCGCCATTTCCCAGCTGCAGTGCTGCGGCCTCACTCCCGCCATGACACGGCAGGATGCTGATGCGCTGCAGGTGGAAGGGATTGCGACGGGGGAAGCGTCGGAACTGTTGAAAGCCTGCGATCTGGTCATCGCCATCGGCGGAGATGGCACAATCTTCCATCAGGCAGCGGTAGCCATGCAGTATGACAAGCCCATTCTCGGGATCAACTCCGGCAGGCTGGGGTTCCTGTCGCAGCTTGAGGCAACCGATCTCTCTCCGCTGTCCCGACTGGCGACAGGGGATTATGTCATCGAAAATCGCATGGTGCTTCGGATGACGGCCTATCGAAAGGGAGGAACGGTGACCAGCTTTGCCATCAATGATGTAGTGATTTCCCGTTCGCATCTGGGACGCACCATCGATCTCGATGTGCGGTGTGGAAAAGATCAGATCGGCGAGTACCGTGCAGATGGAATTCTGTTTGCTACGCCCACCGGTTCGACCGCCTATTCGCTTTCGGCGGGTGGCCCGATCATCGATCCGTCGCTGGAATCGATCATTATGACCCCGATCTGTCCGCACTCTCTGGCCAGCCGGTCCATTGTCTTCAGCTCGGACAAGGTGCTGATTGTACGCCCCACGATGCCGGATGCCGAAACGCAGCTCTGCGCCATCGTCGACGGGACACCGGTCGAGCATATGCAGGGGAGCGAATATGTCACCGTCGAAAAATCCGAGTATGTTTCTCGGTTTCTCTGTTTTGAGGATCGCAGTTTCTATCAGACGCTCAACCAGAAGATGAAGCTCAGGGGGTAGGTCATCATGAAATCCAACCGGCATTCTAAAATTCTTCAGCTGATTTCAGAATATCCGATCGACACACAGGAGGGGCTTCTGGCCCATTTGAAGGCCGAAGGTTTTCAGGCGACACAGGCAACCGTCTCCCGGGATATCCGGGAACTGGGAATCCACAAGATCCGCGGAGAAAACGGCAAATACTACTATGTTTCCGGTCAGCTCGGCCAGGAAAAGGGAATGTCGGGGAAATTTGCCACCATCTTTGCCGAGTCGGTCCGCACCATCGATTACGCACAGAACATTGTTGTAATCAAATGTTTCACCGGTATGGCAAACGCCGCATGTGCGACCTTTGATGCCGCCGATTTTTCCGAGGTGGTGGGAACCCTTTCGGGGGATGACACCTTCTTTGTGGTGACCCGCTCGGAAGAAAGTGCGCGTCTCATTACCGAACAGCTTCTTCGATTGCTCAACAGGTAGGTGGAAGATCAATGCTTGCGGAACTGTCCATCGAAAATATCGCGGTCATCAGCCGGGCCCGGATTCGTTTTGACGTCGGACTCAATATCTTCACCGGGGAAACCGGTGCGGGTAAGTCCATTCTGATTGGCGCCATCGGTGCGGCGCTGGGTTCCCGCACCTCAAAGGACCTGATCCGCACTGGCGAAAACCGTGCGCGGGTTTCCGCCCTTTTCACCGGACTTTCCGCCCGCACCGCACAACGGCTTGCCTCGCTCGGTATCGATATCGAGGAGGGAGAACTGCTGCTGAGCCGGGAAATCACCCCAGATGGAAATCTCTGCCGTATCAACGGGGTTTCTGCGACGGTGGCACAGCTGCGGGCCGCCGGCGCACTTCTGCTGCAAACCCACGGCCAACAAGATAGCTGGCTCCTGTCACAGGAAGAAACCCATCTGGGATTCATCGATCAATTCGGCGCGCTGGAAGGGGAGCGGAAAGCCTATTATGGCGCCTATGACCGGATGCGCCGGCTGCAGGCCAAACTGGATTCGCTGGAAAGCGATGCATCGGCCCGGGCCCGCAAGATTGACCTGCTTCGCTATCAGATCAATGAAATCGAAGCAGCCAGTCTGCAGGAGGGCGAGGAGGAATCGCTCCTTTCCCGCCGGCGGCTGATCCGAAACGCTGAGAAACTGACCGAGCTTTTTTCCCACTGCTATATGCTTCTTTCCGGTGGCGAAGAGACACCCGGCGCAGTCGCAGCACTGAGCGATGCGGCGGATGACCTGGAGGCGGTGGGGAAGTATGTGCCGGAATTCTCCCAGCAGGCTGAAACGGTGCGTGGCTACCAGTATGAGCTTGACGATCTCGCCGGTTCGCTGCGCGATCAGATAGAAGAACTTCAATTTGATCCCCGGGAACTGGACGCCCTCGAAGAGCGGCTTGAATGGATCGGAAAACTGAAAAAGAAATATGGGGCAACCATCACGGAAATTCTCTCCTTTGCCAAACAGGCCTCCCAGGAGCTGGACGAACTGGAGTCGTTTGAAGAGGATGCGTCGGTTTTGACGCAGCAGCTGGAAGAGGCCCGCGAGATAGCCCGGAAATCAGCTGCCGCGCTGACCGAGCACCGGATTCGGGCGGCCAAAGAGCTGACCCGCCTGGTGGAGCAGCAGCTGAAGGAATTGGATATGCCATATGCCAAAATGGAGGTATCCCTCACTGCCAAACCGCTCGCCGAAGACGGAGCGGATGTTGCGGAGTTTTTGCTTTCGGTCAACCCCGGGGAGGCGCTCAAGCCGCTTGCGAAAATCGCATCGGGTGGTGAAATGAGCCGTATTATGCTGGGAATCAAGGGGGTTTTGTCCGGAAAAGAAGAGATCGGAACACTGATTTTCGATGAGATTGATGCGGGAATCAGCGGACGTGCTGCCAGCAAGGTCGGTGCCAAGCTGCGCGCGGCCTCTCGGGGCCGGCAGATTATCTGTGTTACTCACCTCGCACAGGTGGCCGCCTATGGCGAGCATCATCTCCTGATCGAAAAGGCGGTCTCGGACGGACGAACGTTTACGGAGATCAAACCCCTCGATGAAACCGGGAGAATCTCTGAATTGGCGCGTATCATGAATGGAGAGCCCATCACCCCGCTGGCACTTGAGAATGCCCGGGAGCTGTTGACCCGGGTCCAGGCAGAAACACGGGATGAGCAGACCATTTGAAAAAGCGGAAAAAGGACGGCCGTTGGATCAAACGGCCGTCCTTTCTATGACATGGCAGACCATCAGAGCGGATGAAACAGCTCATCCACCGTCAAACCCAATTCATCAGCCAGCCGAAAGGCGAGAGAAAGGGTTGGATCATACTTGTTGTTTTCAATCGCGTTGATCGTCTGCCGTGAAACCCCGCATCGTTTAGCCAATTCCTCCTGCAGCAGTCCAAGCTCTTTCCTTTTTTCCCGGATTCTGTTTTGCATCGTTAATCACCGTGTTTCCTTTTGAAATAGAGCAGAGACAGGCAATAGACCATTGCAATAACGCTGAGCTTGACAAATGGGTTGACTGCCACCGGTTCTCCGTTGATAATCGCTTCTATAATATCATACACCAACCCGAGGGAAGAAACCAGAAGGGTGAAGGCACTGGCCTTCCAGACAATGAGCTGCTTTCGCTCATCACCCGGCCGGAACAGGGAGATAATCATTACCAGATCCAATACGATCAGTCCAACAAGGAAAACGCCAAAAGCAATCAGCATCCAAAATGCACCCGTCATAAAACACGCATCCTTTCCAACGCCATATGTCAAACATTTTTTACATTTTTAGCATACAGAGAAAAGATTGAAATGTCAAGTTGTTTTTACATTTACTCGACGAAAATCCCTCATTTTTCTTCTTGGCTTCAATCCTTTGCTTGACAAAATCAAAAAATGCCGCTATAATCATGCTCAATGGCATTGATGGGAACGAGTACGCCATATGCCGCGAGCCGCAGAGAGCCCTTGGTTGCTGGAAAAGGGTGCCGCGCGATGGCCGAATACCTCCCGGAGCTGCAGATGCAAACACGAACGTCCGGTTTGTCAGTCGTGTCTGTCGGGAACGCCCGTTATTGCGTAGGGGTGTAATGGCACCCTGTAAGGCTGCCTTTGTGAGAAGGCGGCGAACCAGAGGTGGTACCGCGTAGCAATGACGCCCTCTGTCCCCGGTGTGGGACGGAGGGCGCTTTTATTTTCAGCACTTTCAAGGGAAAAGGAGAAATCTTCATGACGGTTTACGAAGAACTGCAAGCTCGCGGCCTGATTGCACAGGTCACCAACGAAGCCGAAATTGCCCGTATGGTCAATGAGGGAAAGGCGGTGTTCTATATCGGCTTCGATCCAACCGCTGATTCGCTCCATGTCGGGCACTTCATGGCGCTGTGTCTGATGAAGCGCCTGCAGATGGCGGGGAACCGGCCGATCGCGCTGATCGGCGGGGGAACCGGCTATATCGGCGATCCGTCGGGCCGCACCGATATGCGTAACATGATGACCCCTGAGACGATCCAGCACAACTGCGACTGCTTCAAAAAGCAGATGGAGCGGTTTATCGAATTCGGCGAAGGAAAGGCCCAGATGGTCAACAATGCCGAATGGCTGCTCAAGCTCAACTATGTTGAGCTGCTTCGTGAGGTGGGCGCCTGCTTCAGCGTCAATAATATGCTGCGCGCCGAGTGCTATAAACAGCGGATGGAGAAGGGGCTGAGCTTCCTCGAATTCAACTATATGATCATGCAGTCCTACGATTTCTACTATCTCTATCAGCATTACGGCTGCAATATGCAGTTCGGAGGGGACGACCAGTGGTCAAATATGCTCGGCGGCACCGAGCTGATCCGGCGCAAGCTGGGCAAGGACGCTCACGCCATGACCATCACCCTGCTCCTCAACTCGGAGGGAAAGAAGATGGGCAAAACCCAGTCGGGCGCGGTGTGGCTGGATCCCGAAAAGACCTCCCCGTACGACTTTTATCAGTATTGGCGCAACGTGGGAGATGCCGATGTACTCAAATGCCTGCGGATGCTGACCTTCCTGCCGCTGGAACAGATCGACGAGATGGATCGCTGGGAAGGCGCGCAGCTGAATACCGCCAAAGAGATCCTTGCATTTGAACTGACCAAACTGGTCCACGGAGAAGAGGAAGCTCACAAGGCACAGGATGCTGCCCGCGCTCTCTTCTCGGCCGGAACCGACAGCGAGCATATGCCGGCCAGCGAGGTATCGCTGAAGGATGGGGGAATTGGAATTCTCGAGCTGCTGCGGGAAACCGGCCTGGCAGCCTCCAACGGCGAGGCACGGCGCCTGGTGCAGCAGGGCGGCATCACGGTGGACGAGGAAAAGGTATCCGATCCGGCGGCGGTGATCCCGGCTTCTGCCTTTGAGAAGGGACATGTCATCATCCGAAAAGGGAAAAAAGTGTTCCACAAGGCGACACTGAAAGGCTGATTTTCCAATAAAAAGCCACGGAAGGCATCTGCTTTCCGTGGCTTTTTTTAAAGGCCCAATCCCTTTTGCACGTTGACGATAAAATCCTGAACATTGGTAACAATGGTGCGAACGCTCAAGCTGCCGCGATCCCGCAGCTTGTTGACGGCAAATTCCGAGATATCCACCGAATAGAAGAAGGTGGGGCGCACAACATGATCGATAACCCGGTAGGCAGGGGTCATGTTGCCGGTAGCAATCGTATGCAGCGCCGAAGCCATACAGATGACAGTCGTAGCCTTTCGCACCAGTGCCCGCATGGCATCCTGACCCTGATATACATCGGCAATTACACCGGGCAGCGGTCCATCATCCCGAATCGACCCCACCAGAACGTAGGGGATACCACAATCGACACAGGCTTTCATGATGCCGTTCTGCAGCTTGGCCTCCTGCACAAAGGCGGGAATGGAACCACAGCGCCGGGCGGCGTTGATCGTGTCAATGTGGTGGTAGTGGCCGTTCGGCATCGACCGCTGGGTATAAATATCCTGTCCCAACGCGGTGGAGAGGTAAGCCGCCTCCAGGTCATGGGTGGCCAGCGCATTTCCCGCCATCAAGCCATGAACATAACCGTTATGTACCAGCTGTGCAAACGCGTGGCGGGCATCGGCATCGAAGGAGCAGGCCGGCCCCATCACCCATAAAATGTTGCCGTGTTCGCGTTCATAGCGAAGCAGGTCATAAAGCTGATCATAATCGCGAGAATAGGCCGTTTCACGGGAACGGCCCTGCCGGAAGCTGAAGGTCTCCCGCTGTTCCGCTGCATCGGAAAGGAATGCGTTCGCGTCAACAAAAATTCCTTCGCTGCCGTCCTCGCTTCGGCCACATACGACCGGATCCCCCTGCTTCAGATGCCGGAATTCGGTTACGGTAACCTGGCCGTCCCTCACCACAGCGACGCAATCCATCCGGCTTTCCTCAGCCAGGAGCCATCTGCCCTGATCCTTGAAGAATTCAGGATAAATGGTGGTTGCATGGTATCCATCGGGAGCAACCCCATCACAGGGAGCGGGGGAAAGCCGGACATCGGGCGCAGCAGAAAAACGGGGAGCGGAAAAGTCCGGCTGCCGGTATGTGGGAAGGGTAAACATCGATGCGCCTCCTTCCCGATTATTTACAGAAGTTTTCAACATAGCTGTCGATGGCGGAAGCAATGATCCGTTCAGCCGTCTCGTGACCGCTCATCTCATTGACCGCCGTTTCCTTTCCCTCCAGCGCCTTATAAACCCGGAAGAAGTGGGACATCTCGTCAAAAATATGGCGCGGAAGCTCACTGATGTCCCGGTAGCCATTGTAGGTCGGATCGCTGTAGGGAATCGCAATGATCTTCTCGTCATTGCGGCCGCTGTCGATCATCGAGATGACCCCGATCGGATAACAGCGGACCAGAATCAGCGGCTCAAGGGGCTCGGAGCAGAGCACCAGTACATCGAGAGGATCCAGGTCGTCGCCGTAGGTGCGGGGAATAAACCCGTAATTGGCGGGGTAGTGGGTCGATGTGTGCAGGACTCGATCCAGAATAATCAGACCTGTCTCCTTGTCCAGCTCATACTTCTTTTTGCTTCCCTTGGAAATCTCCACAACGGCGATAAAATCGGTGGGGGAGATTCGTTTGGGGCTGATGTCATGCCAAATATTGCTCATAAAAACTCCTCCAGTCTGATCCTGTTGTCTGCGGCAAGCGCCAAGGGGTCATTGCAGCTGGGCAGCAATCTGCTCAGCGAGAGCAGCAATCTGCTCCTCCTGCTCCTGCTTCATCGAGGATTTCAGCGTGATGCAGGGGTCAAGGACGGTCATGTTTTTCATCGAGGCGAGGGCAGCTGCCATCAGCTTTCCGGACATCGGCGCCCAGCTTCCGTTTTCGATCAGCGCAACGGTGCGATTCTGTACATTGAGCTCCCGCATATCGTCGAGCAGATGCTGCATCAGCGGGAACACCTTTCCGTTGTAGGTGGGCGAGGAAAGGACAAGATGGCTGCACCGGAACATCTCGCTGATCAGATAGGAAAAGTGGGTGGCAGAAAGATCATACATGGCGATATTCTTGACGCCGCGATCTGCCAATTCCATCGCCAGGCGCCCTGCGGCGGCTTCGGTATTGCCATAAACCGAGGCGCTGGCAATCAGCACCGTCTTTTCCTCCGGCTCATAGGTGCTCCAGCGGGTGTATTTCTCCAGCAGCCAGGCGATCTCCCGCTCGGTGCGCCAAATCGGACCGTGAAGGGGACAGATCGTCCGGATCGAAAGGCCCGCCAGCTTTTTGAAAAGCGCCTGAACCTGTGCACCATATTTTCCCACAATATTGGAATAATACCGGCGCATGTCAGGGAGCCATTCCTGCTCAATCGCAAGTTCGTCAGCAAAGAGATTGCCCGCCATCGCGCCAAAGCTTCCAAAGGCGTCAGCAGAGAAAAGGATACCGTCCGTCTCGTCAAAACAGACCATAACCTCCGGCCAATGGACCATCGGTGCGGTGAAGAATTTCAACTGGTGCCGGCCACTGCAAAGGGTGTCTCCCTCCTTGACCAACAACCGGCGGTCTTCAGGCAGCGCATGGTAGAATTGCTCGATCATTCCAAAGGTTTTGGCGTTTCCGACGACAACGGCGGCAGGATAACGAACAAACAGTTCCTGCAGGGCGCTGCAGTGATCCGGCTCCATGTGGTTGACAACGATGTAGTCGAGAGCTCTGCCGTCCAGGACCGAAGCAATGTTCTCCAGAAAGGCCCGGGTAACCGATTGATCGACCGAATCAAAGAGTACCGTCTTTTCGTCGAGCAGCAGATACGAGTTATAGGAAACCCCTCTGGGGATCGGGAAAATATTTTCAAACAGCGCCAGACGGCGGTCGCATCCACCCACCCAGCTCAGATCGCCGGTAATCTTTCTCGTGCGAATCATATTCATTGACACTCTCCTTTTGATCAGTGATGGTTGTCTCACAGGATATTATAACACGAAATTCAACCGGCGTCTCCGATTCCGGCCGAATTTTTCTTGGAATACTCCGGGAATCGCTCATCCCAGCACAAAAAAAGGATGCGGCACAACAGTCCGCATCCTTCTTCTGCCGATTGGTATTTAGAGAGCGATCATATCCGTCATGTCATAGAGACCCGGCGTGCGATCCGGCGCAGTAATAAACTCCGCTGCCTTCAGAGCGCCGACCGCAAAGACGCTCTTGGAATGAGCCTGATGCGAGAGGGTAATCACCTCGTCGGTTCCGGCAAAGATGACCTCATGTTCTCCAACGATCGTTCCGCCGCGCACCGTGTGAATCCCGATTTCATTGGGTTCCCGGCGCTTGCGGACGCTGTGCCGGTCATACACATATTCCGGCGTGTAGGGCGTCTTTTGGGCAATCGCATTGGCCAGCATAATCGCCGTTCCGGAAGGAGCATCGATCTTCTTGTTGTGGTGCTTTTCGATGATCTCGATGTCAAAGCCGTTGCCCAGCACCTCGGTCGCCTTCTGCGCGAGTGCACAGAGCAGATTGACTCCCAGCGACATATTAAAGGTAAAGAAGACCGGAATTTCCTTTGCCGCCTCACGAATCATCGCATGGTGCGCCTCATCCATTCCTGTCGTCGCAATAACACAGGGAATCCGGCGCCCTTTGGCGAAAGCCAGCAAGCCGGGCAGAGCAGCCGGATTGGAAAAATCGATCACAACATCAGCCGCTTCGCTGCAATCCGAAAAGCTGCCATAGACGGGGTAGGAGAAAGCATGAGAGGCCTCACGATCAACCCCCGCGACGACGGTGATCCCTCTGGCGGCCGCATTGGATGCCAAAACCTGACCCATCGTACCGCATGCCCCGGAAATGATGATCTTCATTCAAGCACCTCCTCAGCCATTGATCAGGCCATACCGCCGCATTACCTCACGCAGATGCTGCTTGCCCGAATCGCTCATATCGCAGAGCGGCAGGCGGCACGGACCGGCTGCAAAGCCCATCTCATTGAGCGCCTGCTTGACCGGGATCGGATTGACGTCCGAGAACAGCGCCGCAATCAACTCCATGTACTTGATCTGCAGATCCGAGCTCTCCTTGACCTTTCCGTCAAAATAGAGCTGGCAGATATCGTGTGTCTCCTTCGGGCAGACATTGGAAAGGACCGAAATCACCCCTGCTCCGCCCAGCGACAGGATCGGAACGATCTGGTCATCATTGCCGGAGTAGATCGCGAGATCGTCGCCGCACAGCGCACGGGTATGCGCCACCGAAGCGATATCGCCATTGGCTTCCTTGATGGCGACGATATTGGGATGCTTGGCAAGCTCAGCATAGGTCGCGGGCTTGATGGCACAGCCCGTGCGAGACGGCACATTATACAGGATGACCGGAAGATCGGTGGCATCCGCAATCGTGCTGAAATGACGGATCAGTCCCATCTGGGAAGCCTTGTTGTAGTAGGGAGTCACATGCAGCAGCCCATCTGCGCCGGCTTCCTTGGCCTCCTTGCTCAGCCAAACGGCATAAGCCGTATCGTTGCTGCCCGCTCCGGCGATCACAGGGATCCGATGAGCGGTCCGCTGCACTGCAAAACGGATGCATTCTGCATGCTCATCGTCGGTCATCGTCGACGATTCGCCGGTGGTTCCGCAGATGATGATAGCGTCGGTATGATTTTCGATCTGCCAGTCGATCAAACGTCCGAGTTCCTCATAGTTAATACCGCCGTCCTCAAACATCGGGGTTGCAATCGCTACGCCAGCGCCTCTGAATATTGTTCTCTTCATCAAAAATTCCCTCCCATATCACCATTCTATGTTTCGAATCAGTCGAAATAGCCCTTTGCAGCGTACATCTCCGCCATCAGGACCGCACCGCCGGCAGCGCCGCGCAGGGTGTTGTGCGACAGGCAGACAAACTTGTAGTCATACTGGGTATCCGGGCGAAGACGTCCGATCGAGACGGCCATTCCCTTTTCCAGATCCCGGTCAAGCCGGGTCTGCGGACGGTCCGGCTCTTCAAAATAATGGAGGAACTGCTTGGGCGCCAGGGGAAGGCCCAGCTTTTGCGGCTCGCCGGAGAAATTGGCCCAACGCTCTTTGATCTGCTCGATGGTGGGCTTATTCTTAAACGAGACAAAGACCGCCGCCATATGGCCGTCGCTCGCTGCCACCCGGAAGCACTGCGCTGTGATGGAAGGGGAAACAGCGTTCTCAATATGATCCCCTACGACCTTGCCGAAGAGCTTGAGCGGCTCCTGCTCGCTCTTTTCTTCCTCACCGCCGATATAGGGAATGACGTTATCCACCATTTCAGGCCAGCGATCGAAGTTTTTGCCTGCGCCCGAAATCGCCTGATAGGTGCAAACCAGGACCTTCTCGATTCCGAAATCGCGAAGCGGATGCAGCGCCGGAACGTAGGACTGCAGCGAGCAATTGGACTTGACCGAGATAAAACCGCGCTTGGTGCCCAGCCGCTTTTTCTGCGCCGCAACGACCTCGGCGTGTTCAGGGTTGATCTCAGGAACGATCATCGGTACATCAGGCGTATGGCGATGGGCGGAGTTGTTGGACATCACCGGGCATTCCGCCTTGGCATACCGCTCCTCCAGAGCACGGATTTCTTCCTTCTTCATATCGACGGCACAGAAGACAAAATCGACCATACCCGCAATTTTTTCCACATCGGCCTCTGCATCAAAGACCACCATGTCCTTGACATACTCCGGCATCGGAATGGTCAGCGCCCACCGGCCACTGACGGCATCCTCATACCGTTTCCCGGCCGAGCGGGCTGAGGCAGCCACTACCTTGACCTGGAACCACGGATGGTGATCGAGCAGGGTTAAAAACCGCTGTCCCACCATGCCAGTTGCACCGATTACGCCTACCTGATACTGTTTCATCACGATAACCTCCCAAGTAATTTGTCTCGAGACCTAAATTTCCGGGATAAAGAAAATTGCCGGTTGAAAACCGGCATCCGCTGCAATATAATAGAGACACTGACCTTTTGAGAAAGAGGACAAGCCGCCCCCTCACTCAACAAGATGTCTGATAGCTCTTCACCAGATTGCAGTGGTGACAGTTGCATGCCTGTTCGGCGATGCACCCAGGATCAACGGCTGCCGTAACCGTTTCCTTCGGCGTCTTTTCCTTTCCCGTCGGCTCAGGCGATCAGGCAATCTCGCCGGCGGTACTGATAAAAAACGCGCCTCTATCCTTATTTTTTAATATACTAGCACCCTCACCGTCAATTGTCAAACCTTTTTTGGGCTTTTTGCCTGAAATTTCAAATCTTTTCTGAGATTGGAGCTGCTATGTTAAAATCAGATTTTTATTATGACCTTCCCAAGGAACTGATCGCACAAACCCCCATTGAACCGCGCAACGCATCCCGCCTGATGACCCTCGACCGCACGACGGGGGAAGTGGGGCATCACCGGTTTACCGACCTCTTTACGCTGCTGCATCCCGGTGACCTGCTGGTGCTCAACGATTCCCGGGTTCTTCCGGCGCGGATTCTCGGAACGCTCGAGAGCGATTCGAAAAAGCCAATGGAGTTTTTGCTGCTCGAACAAAAGCGTCAGGATGTGTGGGAGGTTCTGGTTCGCCCGGGGAAACGTGCGAAGATTGGGGCGCGTTTTGTCTTTGGGGAAGGCCTGCTCACCGCACAGGTTCTGGATATTCTGGACGGGGGAAACCGGCTGGTACAGTTTGAACATGATGGCGACTTTTACCACACCCTGGAACAGGTTGGACAGATGCCGCTTCCCCCTTACATCACCGAAAAGCTCGAGGATCCTGAACGCTATCAGACGGTTTATTCCAAAGAGCTTGGTTCCGCCGCCGCCCCGACCGCCGGTCTGCATTTTACATCGGAAATGCTTGATCAGCTCCGGGAACAGGGAATTCGGACCGCCTTTGTGACGCTGCATGTCGGGCTGGGGACCTTCCGGCCCGTCAAAGAGGAGAATATCGACGATCATAAGATGCATTCCGAGCACATCTTCCTTCCGCAGGATACAGCCGAAATCATCAACCGCACCAAACAGGAGGGAGGACGGGTAATCGCTGTGGGGACTACCAGCTGCCGGACCCTGGAGGCGGTCGGTCAGATGGGGCTTCCGCTGCACGCATGGGAAGGCTACACCGATATCTTTCTCTACCCGGGAAGGCCGTTTCATGTAATCGACGGTCTGATTACCAACTTCCACCTGCCGGAGAGTACGCTGATCATGCTGGTCTCCGCCTTTGCTGGACGCGAGCCGGTCCTGGCCGCTTACCGGGAGGCAGTCAAAGAGCGTTACCGCTTCTTTTCCTTCGGTGACGCGATGTTTATTGCAGACGGGCTTCCCAGCTCGGCCCAGAATCAGGGCTGAACAGCAGACAGATTTTATCCATCCCGCCGCTGCCGCAGCGGCCGGTAACAGGGAGGCACTATGTATCAGCTGTTAAAACAGGAGGGACGCGCCCGCCGCGGAACCTTCACGACGGTGGACGGCGTATTTCAAACTCCCGCCTTTATGAACGTCGCCACCTCCGCTGCCATCAAGGGGGGGATTTCCGCCCAGGATCTGCGGGAACTGCACTGCCAGATTATGCTGTGCAATACCTACCATCTGCATATCCGCCCCGGAGATGAGCGGGTCAAGGGGTTGGGCGGACTGAAAGGCTTCACCGGCTGGAACGGGCCGACCTTAACTGATTCCGGTGGTTTTCAGGTTTTTTCACTGGCTTCGCTGCGAACGATTCGGGAGGAAGGCGTGACCTTCCAATCCCATGTGGACGGCCGCAAGATCTTTATGGGGCCAGAAGAAAGCATGCGGATTCAGTCGAATCTCGGATCCACCATCGCGATGGCCTTCGATGAATGCATCTCCAATCCCGCTGAGTATGAGTACACCAAACGTTCGATCGCCCGTACGACCCGCTGGCTGGCACGGTGCAAAGCCGAAATGGCGCGTCTGAATTCCCGCCCGGATACCCTCAATCCGCACCAGCTGCTGTTCGGAATCAACCAGGGCGCCACCTATGATGATCTGCGGATCGAACACATGAAGGCAATTGCCGCGCTGGACCTCGATGGATACGCCATCGGCGGGCTGGCGGTGGGGGAGGAAACCCCGGTGATGTACCATATCATCGAAGAGGTTGAGCCCTTTATGCCTGCAGAAAAGATCCGCTATCTGATGGGGGTGGGAACCCCTTCGACTATCATCGAAGGGGTCTGGCGGGGCGTCGACCTGTTTGATTGCGTGATGCCAAGCCGCAATGCCCGCCACGGGCATCTTTTCACCTGGAACGGGATCATTAACATCAACAACGCCAAGTATCAGGATGACCCCTCGCCGATTGAAGAGGGATGTGGCTGCCCGGCCTGCCAGCACCATTCCCGCGCCTATGTCCGGCATCTGCTGAAAGCTGGAGAGATGCTGGGTATGCGCCTGACGGTGCAGCACAACCTGTACTTCTATAACACCCTGATGGAACGAATCCGCAGCGCACTGGATGAGGGATCGTTCGGAGCATTCCGGGAACAATATTCCGAGCGCCTGACACGTCGGATTTAATTGCGCCGATTCCCTTGCCATATTCTGCTGATTTGTGTATAATACAAAATATACTCCCAAAGATTGAAAGGAATGGATTTCATGAACTATCTCTCCGCTACCAATCCGCTTGGCTCTTACATTATAATGGCAGTGATGCTGCTGGCTGTTTATCTTCTGATGTTCCTCCCGCAGAAAAAGCAGCAGAAACGGGAAGCGGCCATGCGTTCCGCACTGGAAATCGGCGACGAAGTTCTGACCCAGGGCGGCATCATCGGCCGAGTGGTCAGCCTGAAGGACGATACGATCGTGATCGAAACCGGCAGCGACCGGGTCAAGATTCGGATTCTCCGCAATGCGGTGGCGGCCAACACCACTCCGAAGGATAGCACTGGCTCCAAATAAGAACAAAATACGTATATCGGATTCCCCTCCCGAATAAAATGCACCGAGGGAGGGGATACGATGCGTTCTAAACGGCATACCCGTGCGCCGCGCGCCGTCTCCGGCAGTGTCCGGAACCCCGGGCCGCTGCTGGCGATCCTGAAAGCAGTAACGCTTGGACTGTTGGCGACAACAGCGATGTTGCTGCTTTTCTCTTTTGCGTTTTCCTGGAAGGATCTCCCGCTGCGCCTGCTGCAACCGCTGACACTGGCTGCAATGATGGCGGGCGCTTTTACGGCCGGATATTGGTCGGCCCGCTTTTGGAAACGGCAGGGATTCTTGACCGGCGCCATCTGCGGCGGGATTTTCTTTGCCATTTGTTTTCTTGCGTCCCTGCAGGCGGGAGGCGGAGTTGATTTGACGGCGCTGTTGAGGCTGACGATCCTGCTGTTGTGCGGGATGATCGGCGGCGTCACCGGAATCAACCGAAAGGTTCGGCCTCTCAAAGGAAAACGCTAAGTTCCTGTTGACAAAAAGGAGGAAGTCAAATGTATCAACTGGGTGTTATCGGCCTCGGACATATCGGTGTTCCGATTGTGGAAGGGGCCGTCCATCGAAAGCTGCTGCCGGCACAGGATATCATCCTTTGCGGGCATCATCCGGAGAAGATGCAGCGGCTTATCGAGGCCGGTGCGGCACAAACCACGGATGAAGCGGTATTGGCGGCCTCCTGCCGTTACCTTCTCCTTGCTGTAAAGCCTCAAAGCTTGCCAGATTTGCTCCCCAAAATTCGCCCCTCCATTCGAAATGATCAGGTGATTATTTCGATCGCCGCAGGAATTTCGGCTGATTTCCTAAAGGCGGCACTGGGAAAAGACACAAAAATCGTGCTTGCCATGCCCAATACGCCGATTCAGCTGGGGTACGGTGCGACCGCGGTAGCCCGCATCGAACCGACAACACCTGAGGAATTTGATTTTGCGCTCAAGCTGTTTGCCGTCAGCGGCTCTGCTCAGGAGATTCCCGCCGGTCTGATGAACGAGGTCATCCCCCTCAATGGAAGCAGCCCCGCCTTTCTTTACCGCATTGCCCAGGTTTTTGTGGATCGGGGTGTGGAATATGGCTTCGACCGCCAGGCGGCCCTTTCGCTCTTCTGCAGCGCAATGATCGGCGCAGCGCATATGATGCTCGACAGCGGTTCGGATCTGGATACGCTGATTCAGGGAGTCTGCTCCAAAGGCGGAACGACGATTGCCGGTTTGACAGCAATGGAGGAAGCGGGTCTGACCAAAGCCCTTTCCACTGGCATTACCGCCTGCGTCAACCGCGCCTATGAACTGGGAAAATAATCCGACCGGATCATAAATAGGACATCCCCCTGCATATCCTTTCTGTAAGGAAGATGATAAGCAGGGGGATGTTTGAATATGTTGGGGTACCGTTTACTGACCGTGCGAAGGAAAAGGGAAGAGTCCCATCCCAAAAGTTTGTTGGTCACCATCCGTTTGCACGCTTCCATCGCTTCCTTCAGCGCCGTATTCCTTGCGGGCATTCTGCTGGGATCCATTGCGCCCGGCTTTCTTGATGCAAACAGCCGTCAGGGCTTTAATGATATCCTGCAGCTTTTTCTCAGACAACGGCAACTGCAAACAATGGCCGAAACCTTTTTCAGTGCCATCAGTTCCAATGCTGTACTGTGGGTCATTTTGCTGCTCTGTGGCTTTTGCGCCGTATCTGCGCCACTGATCTTTCTTGTGATCCTGATCAAGGGGATGGGCTATGGCCTTTTTGCTTCAGCTCTGATCAGTCAATACGGCGCCGGCGCATTTGTGTATCTGGCCTGCTGTGTTCTTCCTAACCTTCTGATTTCGGGAATTGCGCTGCTGTTCTGCTGCCAAGAATCGAGCCGGATGAGCAAAAGCATCTGGCAGATGCTCCACACCTCCGTCCGGGGAACTGCACAGGGGGATTCCGCCGGGGAATATGCAGCCAAAATGATTCTGTATGGGGTTTTTCTCTGTCTTGGCGCCGCACTGGAAGCCTACCTGTGTCCCGCCTCACTCGCCGGACTTGTCCTCTTCTGAGGAGGAACGCAGGCCGGAGAGGGGAGAATGGTCGGCAGCATATTCCAGCTGCCGGTTGGAGACGTGGGTATAGATCTCGGTGGTTCCCAGGTTGGCATGTCCCAGGATTTCCTTGAGAATCCGCACATCCACCTGACCGTATTGATACATCAGGGTAGCGGCCGTGTGCCGGAGCTTGTGAGGCGTGTATCCCTTACCATCCAGTCCGGCCTCCCGCAGGCAGTCGCCAATGATCTGTTCAACCCGTCGGGCGCTCAGCCGCTTCCCGCTTTTTGCACTGATGAACAGCGCATCGTCTCGCCTGCGAAGCTTGCGGTCCGGCCGATCGCAATCCTGCTGATAGCGCCGGATTGCATCCAGGCAGGCTTCATTAAGATAGACAATCCGCTCTTTATTTCCTTTTCCGAGCAGCCGAAGGGTGCGATCCTCTTCGCGAACGTCTGTTCTGTTCAGGCCGATCAGCTCGGAAAGCCGCATTCCGCAATTGAGAAACAGCGTCAATATGCAGTAATTACGCAGATGATCAGGATTTTGGGATAGATCGGCAATGTCTAAAAGCTTTTTGCTTTCCTCGAGCGACAGATACCGGGGAAGTCCTTTTTTTGTTGCGGGACGATCAAGAGATTTCAGCGGATTATCGGGAAGCATCGTCGTTTTCGTATTCAAATACTGATAAAAGGAGCTCAGCGCAGAAACCTTGCGCGCCCGGGCATTGGACTGGTTACCAAGCGATTCATAACAAAAATTCAAAAAAGCATAGGTGTCAGACAAGCGGACCGAAGCAATATCCTGTATCGTCAAATCCTCGATGGAAACCTGCTGCAGCGATTCTAGGTCAATGCGTCCGCTGCGGTATTGTTTGAGAAAACGGAAAAAGGTGCGTAAATCCAGATAGTAACCATCAACCGTTCGCGGAGAAAGATTGCGAATGGTCAGCAGATAGGACAAAAAATCGCGCATCGGCTCCGGACAATCATAGAACGGCGCGTAACGGGACCGAGGCCCTTTGGATTGCACTGTCATCATTGTCCACCTTCTCTCCGATTTTTCCTCTCTTCAATTTCGCTAAATTTACATTTAGCGAAATTATATCTGTTTTTATTTTACTCCCTCTTCCTTGCAATGTCAAGTCCATTATCCTCAAAGTCCGGCATCAAAGCATAAAAACGCGGAAATCCCTCAATCAGGATTTCCGCGTTTGGTATTCTCTTGAAACGTGTGGCGCCGGTTTTTTTGGTAGCCGCATCCCGTGCATTGTCCGCAGTTGCCATCACAGCCACCACAGCTTCCGCCCGCGATCCGACGCAGTGCCAAAATGGCAGGGAGTGCGACCACCGCCAATACAATGTAGTCCGGTATACTCATATCGGTAATCCCCCTCCCCTCTTATCCGATCAGCAGGGATCCGATGTGGTAAACGCAGTATGCTGCCAGCCACGCGATTCCGCACTGGGCAATTACAACGCCAAGCGCGGCTTTTCTTGATCCCATCTCTCTGCGGACGGCAGCAATCGCGGCCACACAGGGCGTGTAGAGCAAGGTAAAGGTCAGAAAGCTAAAAGCGGACAGCGGTTCAAAAAGCCCTCCAAGCACCGATCCGAGTGAAGCAATATTTGTCCCGGTCAAAACCGCCATCGTGCTGACCACCGCCTCCTTGGCGCTGAAGCCGGTAATCAATGCCGTGGCAACTCTCCAGTCGGTGAAACCCAGTGGCGCAAAAACCGGCGCTATCAGGCGTCCCACCTCTGCCAGCATACTCGCGGAGCTGTCGGAAACTACATTCAACCGGGCATCAAAGGTCTGGAAGAACCAAATGACAATGGTTGCAACAAAGATGATCGTGAAGGCACGGGTCAGAAAATCCTTGGCCTTATCCCAGATCAGCAGCCCAACGCTTTTGGGGCTGGGGAAACGATAATTGGGTAATTCCATGACAAAGGGCACGGGATTTCCCTGATACAGGGTATTCTTCATAATCAGCCCGCTGAGAATTCCGAAAAGGATGCCGAGAACATAAAGCGACACCATCACCAGCGCCTGATACTTTGGGAAAAAAGCGGCGGTCATCACCCCATAGATGGGGAGCTTTGCGCTGCAGCTCATAAAAGGAGTCAGCAAAATGGTCATTTTCCGATCCCGGTCGCTGGACAGCGTTCGTGTCGCCATGATGGCCGGCACACTACATCCAAATCCAATCAGCATCGGGACAAAGCTGCGCCCTGATAATCCAATCTTACGAAGCAGCTTATCCATAACAAAGGCCACCCGCGCCATATATCCGGTGTCCTCCAAGATGGACAGGAAAAAGAACAGCACAACGATGATGGGAAGAAAGCTCAGAACGCTGCCCACGCCGGCACAGATTCCATCCACAACGAGGCTGTGAACAACCGGATTGATCCCATAAGCCAGCAGTGCGGAAGAAATGACATTCGTTACAGCATCGATGCCAACGCTCAACAAATCCCCCAGGAAACTTCCCACGACCCCGAAGGTCATCCAGAAGATGAACAACATGGCACACAAAAAGATGGGAATGGCCAGATACCGCCCGGTCAGAAAGCGATCGATCTGCTCGCTTCGCAGATGTTCTTTGCTTTCTCCCCTTTTGACGACCGTCTCAGCACAAACCCCTTCAATAAAGGTATAGCGCATATCGGCCAATGCCGCTTCCCGATCGGTATCGAGCTCATGCTCCATCTCCTGCACCGAATGTTCCAGCAGCTCCTTCTCGTTCTGATTGAGCTGGAGCAGCTCGGTCATCAGCGAATCCCCTTCCACCAGCTTGGTGGCAGCAAATCGGACCGGAACACCGATCCGCTCTGCATGGTCCTCAATCAGATGGGCGGTCGCGTGAATGCACCGGTGAACTGCGCCAGAGCAGAAATCCAGACGGGCGGGCCGGCGCTTTTGCGATGCGACCTGCAGCGCATGTTCGATCAGTTCATCTATTCCCTCGTTCTTGACCGCCGAAATAGGGACCACCGGAACCCCAAGTTCCCGCTCAAGGCCATTGACATCGACCGTATTGCCGTTTGCGCGCATCTCATCCATCATATTCAGCGCAATGACCATAGGGATCTGCAGCTCGATCAGCTGCAGGGTCAGATACAGGTTCCGTTCAATGTTGGTTGCATCGATGATATTGATAATGCCGTCCGGTTTTTCCCGGATCAGAAAATCCCGGGTGACGATTTCCTCGCTGGTATAGGGGGAAAGAGAATAAATTCCCGGAAGGTCAACGACGATTGCCTGTCCTGCAGGATCTTCTCCCTGCTCTGTCTGTTTTGCGCCGGAGCGAAATCGGCTTTTCACCGCTCTCCGATCGCGAATGATTCCTTCCTTTTTATCGACAGTAACTCCCGGAAAGTTTCCCACATGCTGATTGGAGCCGGTCAGCTGATTGAATAACGTGGTTTTTCCGCAATTCTGATTTCCGGCCAATGCAAAGATCATCGGTTATTCCTCCGCTATAGTAATATTGCGCGCATCTTCCAGGCGCAGCGTCAGCAGGTAGCCGCGCAGGCGCAATTCAATCGGATCCCCCATCGGTGCAACCTTCACCACTGTAACCAGCGTACGGGGAGTCAGCCCCATATCGAGCAGCCGATGCCGCAGCGCACCCTGCCCGCCAACGGCGGCGATTTTTCCGCTTTTCCCGATCGGCAATTCCGCTAAAGTCATCTGGCATCCACCCTTTTTCTTGTCTTTCCTTCTGCATTCTTCGGGTTAGTTTTCACTAATTCGCGGTTTCATTGTACGTTGCAAACCTCCGCTTGTCAAGTTGTTTTGCGCCGGGTTTTTGCCCCCATCGCCGGATCAGACAGGCATAAACTCTCCTTGGCAAACGAAGGATCATCCTCTTGCAATTGCATAAAAAAGTCGGAGCAAGCAGCATAAAGCTTACTCCGACATGAGAAAAACGGTCGCTTTAGATCAGCTGGAACACGGGCGCGAATTTCGGGAAAAGGAAAAGGCCCGGAGCGCATTTGGCTCCAGGCCCTTGCCTGGTGGTGCCGGTGGTCGGACTCGAACCGACACGGTCTCCCGCCGCATTTTGAGTGCGGTGCGTCTGCCATTCCGCCACACCGGCTTTTGGAGGCATTGAGGATATTATACAACAAAGGCTGTACGGAAGCAAGAAAAAATTTACCTTGCATTTCTTTGTGTACATAATCAAAAATTCTCAGAATTTTCCACATGTTTTAAGTCATAACAGAAAAAAAGCGTATCGCCACGATATTTTTAAGCGCATTGCACAATAATATATTGACAAATCATGAAGATGCGGTTAAAATAGTCAATGTCAAGAGGGCATTAGGAGGAGTTATGGCGAACAACCCAGTTCCAGATGGCGAGACTTCGGTTCAATCCCTGACGGATGAAACCGTTTGTATCGAATCCTACCTTCCTCTGGTCTACCGGCGTGTGAATGCGTTTCGGCGCTGCGGCGTGGAGCCGGATGATCTTTTTCAGGAAGGAATCATCGGTCTGCTCAGCGCAATTCGCTCCTACCGTCCGAAACACGGTGCTTCGTTTGAAACATTTGCCTACCTCTGCATCACCAATCGGCTTCGATCCGCCATTCTCGCAGCAAAGCGAGCCGGGCATGCCGTGAGTTATGATGCATGGCAGGAAGAGCGCCCCCTTTCGGAGGAACCTCAGGCCGATGCAGATCCCCAGGAAATTGTCGCCGGAAGAGAAGAGATGGCGCGCTGGCGGCAGAAGGTCTTAGAGCGCCTCTCTGATTTCGAGCGGCAGGCGATTGGCCTTTACATCAGCGGCTATTCCTATGAGGAAATCGCATCGATGCTGCACCATACCGTCAAAGCGGTGGACAACGCTTTGCAGCGAGCCAGGCGCAAACTGCGCGGATGACGGACCCCATTTTTTGTATGCATGCCGGAGGCGGCTGCAGAAATAATACCCTTCGGTTACACTGTCGATCCTTTTTGGTCTCAGGTTGCTGCGGGTAAAATCAATCCATAAGTGAGGTAAAAAAACTATGTACGCTGACAAAACCCTCAAATGCAAAGAATGTGGCGCCGAGTTCGTTTTCACCGCCGGTGAGCAGGAGTTCTATGCGGAGCGCGGCTTCGTCAATGAGCCCCAAAGATGCAAAGCCTGCCGGGATGCCCGCAAAAACGCCACCAGACCTGAGCGTGAGATGTTTACCGCAACCTGCGCCGCTTGCGGCAAGGAAGCCCGGGTTCCCTTCAAGCCCCGCGAGGATCGCCCCGTTTACTGCAGCGAGTGCTTCGCCAAAATGAAGGAACAGCAAGCCTAATTCATACTGACACCGATCTGCCGCCGCAAGACAATCTGTTTTGCGGCGGCTTTCGTTGACACCCCTGTCTGCATGATGGTATACTGCTAACGATCACTGCATGGGCCGTCTGACCGACCTGCCCACAGAAACAACCAAACGGGAGGAATAAGCACATGGGTACGATCGGGATTGATCTGGGCGGAACCACCCTTTCCGCCGGACTCGTCAGCCAATCCGGCGATATTACCTTGCGATATACTGTCGATACTGATCATTCGGGGGCCGACGCCATTATCGAACAGATTTGCCAGCTGGTTCGCCGGATTCGCGGCCAGTCGGAGCAAAATACACCCACGCAGGTGGGAATTGCCATCCCCGGCTGGGTCGATTCCAGACGCGGACGGGTCGTCACCTGCCCTAATATTCCACTGCAAGGGGTTTCCCTCGCATCGGAGGTATCTTCCGCGTTGGGGTGCAAAGTTCTGCTGGAAAATGATGCAAACTGTGCGACACTCGGCGAACAGAAATTTGGTGCAGCCAAAGATTGCCAGAACCTGATTCTGCTGACACTGGGAACCGGCCTGGGCGGCGGCGCTATGGTAAACGGACAGCTGCTCAGCGGAGTGGGCTCTACCGAGTTCGGGCATATTCTTCTGGTCCGTGGTGGGCTTCCCTGCGGATGCGGTAGGCATGGATGCCGAGAGGTCTATTGTTCCACCACTGCCCTGCTCCGGATGGCCAACGAACACAGCAGTCAGCATCATTACCGGCGCGCCAAGGAGCTTTTTGCAGCACTGGCAGCCGGAGACGCCGAGGCACAGGCCGCTTTTTCGGAATACCTTGGCTATCTTGCCGACACGATCATCGACCTGATTACAGCATTCCGCCCGGAAAAAGTTTTGTTGGGCGGAGGTATTACCGGTGCGGGAGACGCCCTCTTTCTCCCGTTGCGCGCAGAGGTGGATAAACTCTGCCAGGGGTATATCGGCGGCTTTGATCTTCCGCCGATTCTTCCAGCACAGAATGGAAATGACGCCGGCATTCTCGGCGCTGCCGCCCTGTTTTTCTAACTCTTGACCGGCTGAAAATCGGATATGACAATAAAAAAGCGCAGAGAAAATTCTCTGCGCTTTTTTGTTTGATCCGGTTTATGATTCCGTGTGGGAATCAGGATCGGCCGAAGCGGTCTGCTCTGGCTTGGATGAACTTTCCGCCGGGCGATCCGCATCGGACTCGGTACCGGAAACCGGCGCCGCCTCCTCTGATTTGGGAAGGCCGGCATCCGTCGGACGAAACTCCGTTGCACCAGTCGGAGGATCGGCCACCTGAATCCGCTGATCCGCCAGTTTGCCACAGGTCATCAGGCTCTCAAAATCGACTGCGTCGATTTTCTCCTGCTTCATCAGCGTCTCAGCAATCAGCACCAGCTGATCCATATGCTCCTGCAAGGTGTGTTTGGCCATCTCGTAGGACTGCTCCACCAGATTGCGGATTTCGTTGTCGATCTCGGTAGCAACTCCTTCCGAATAGTTGCGGGACTGATTGAAATCCCGTCCGAGGAAGACTTCGCTCTGATCGTGCCCGTAAACAACCGGGCCCAGCTTGTCAGAAAAACCGTAACGGGTCACCATCGAACGGGCCAGAGCGGTTGCCCGCTCCAGATCGTTGGAAGCACCTGTCGAAATATCATCCAGGACCAACAGTTCTGCCACCCGGCCGCCCAGCAGGGTAATAATATTCTGCTGCATCTCCCGGCGGGTATGGTAGCTCTTGTCCTCCGACGGAAGGCTCATCGTGTAGCCACCCGCCATACCGCGGGGAATGATCGAAACCTGGTGTACCTTATCGGCAGTATCCATATAGAAGGTGACAACCGCATGTCCCGCCTCATGGTAAGCGGTCAGCTTCTTGTCCTTTTCGGTGACCAGCCGGGACTTCTTCTCCGGTCCGGCGATCACCTTGATGGTAGCCTCCTCGATGGTCTGCATCGTGATGGCCTTGAGATTGCGGCGCGCCGCAAGCAGCGCCGCCTCATTGAGGATATTTTCCAGATCTGCGCCGGTAAAGCCCGCCGTCGTTGAAGCGATGACCTTGAGATCCACATCCGGGCCAAGCGGCTTGTTGCGGGCATGGACCTTCAGAATCGCTTCCCGGCCCCGAATATCCGGATATCCCACCACAATCTGGCGGTCAAACCGGCCCGGCCGAAGCAGAGCGGGATCCAGGATATCGCGACGGTTGGTGGCAGCAATAATGATTACGCCGGTGTTGGAACCAAAGCCGTCCATCTCGACCAGCAGCTGATTGAGGGTTTGTTCCCGCTCGTCATGCCCGCCGCCGAGTCCCGCGCCACGCTGGCGGCCAACTGCATCGATCTCATCGATGAAAATAATCGCCGGCGCGTTTTTCTTGGCCTGATCAAAGAGGTCCCGAACACGGGATGCACCGACACCAACAAACATTTCAACAAAATCCGAACCGGAAATCGAGAAGAACGGGACCCCCGCCTCCCCCGCTACCGCGCGAGCCAACAGGGTTTTACCGGTGCCGGGAGGGCCGACCAGCAGGATGCCCTTGGGAATTCGTGCGCCGAGGGTGTTGAACTTATCCGGATCCTTGAGGAACTCAACAACCTCTACCAGCTCATTCTTTTCCTCGTCCGCGCCGGCCACATCCTCGAACAGAACTCTTCGTCCCTGATCAGGGGTGCGGGCCTTGGCTTTCCCGAAACCGGTGATATTACCGCCGCCCCGCGACTGCTTAATGGTAAACCACCACAGGGCTCCCATCGCGATAATCAGCAGCAACGTCGGCAGATAGGAAACCCAGAACGGCATCGTTTGGATGGGAATCAGCTCATACGGAATCTTTTGCGCGGGATCGGTCTGCGCCCGATTATAGGCCTCTACCTGATCCTGGACCGTTGAAATAAACAGGTTTACATTGGGGACCTTATAGGTTTCCTGCTGACTCGACCCCTTCAATGTGAAGGTCAACTCACCGGTCCCAAGATCGAAGGTATAGCTTTCGACCTTCTGCTCATCGAAAAAAGCGACGATTTCAGAATACTGGTAGGGGCTTTCCGGCTCCTTCATCCCAAACGAACTGCTGGCAATCAGGATCAGGGCCAACAGAATCGCGAGATAGATAAAAATCCCCCGATTGCCTCTGGAAGGGAGAGGCGGTTTATGCTGGTTGGAATTGTTCAAATGTTTCACTCCCCTTGGATCGGAAAAATCGGGTCACAACACCCGGACAAAACTACTTTTCATAGACACGGGGTTTAAGAATCCCCACATAAGGAAGATTGCGGTACCGCTCGGCGTAATCCAATCCATAGCCCACCACAAATTCATCCGGAACCGAGAAACAGCTATAATCGGGATGGATATCAACCTTGCGGCGCTCCGGTTTATCGAGAAGAGTGGCAATCCGGATGCTGTGGGCGCCCTTGGCCTGGATATGCTCCTTGAGATAGGAAAGGGTCATGCCGGAATCAAGAATGTCCTCAACAATCAGAATATCGCGGCCGTTGAGCTCTTCATCGAGATCCTTGATAATCCGCACAACGCCGCTCGTCTTGACCCCGCTCCCGTAGCTGCTGACCGACATAAAATCGATCGAGGCGGGAATGGTGATGGCCCGCATCAGGTCCGCCATGAAGACAACTGAACCTTTCAGGACGCTGACAAGCATCAGATTCTTTCCTTCATAGTCCTTCGAAATGCGCTCTCCCAGCTTTTGAACCGCATCGGCCAGCTCTTCCTGGGAAATCAGGACCGACTGAATATCATCCTGCATCATGTTGCGTTTCCTCCTGATGTATTTCTAGCAGGATTGCCCGATGGGTTTCCGGCGTCACCGCGACACGATCGGCAACTCCAAAGCCCTCTGCCCAGACAATCCCCGTTTCATCCGCGAGGACAGCCAGTCCGGGCCGGAAGGAGGGCGGAATCGCTGCAGCATTCATCCGTTTTTTTAGCGACCGGCTGCAACTTTCGCCGCGCAGTTGAACCCTGTCCCCTTCCCATCTGGAACGAAGTGTGGCAATCCCATATATTTTATCACAATCCAGCAAGTTTTCAAATTGGTAATTACAATTATTCACAAAAAGTTTTATCTCCAAAGGGGCAACAGGGGTAATTTGCAGGACTCTTCCGCCCGAAATCGTGATTTGCTGTGAAGAATCCGTAGAAACAACGGTCGGTTGGATGGACGGCAGCAGCAGGCGCCGCTTCAAAGCACAGCGGTCCCCGGTAACCACCAGCCGAAGATCGGGCTCAATCTGTACCGCTCCGGTCTGCTGCAAAAATTGATCGAAGAGCAACAGCCTTGCATTGCTGTAGGAAATGGCGTAGTCGGCGCAGATCCTTCTCAGCGCCCGAAGCCGCAGTGGCTGGGGTTGGGCGAGCAGAAGCGAACGGTCCCAGGCCGCAACCTCCTCCCCGGGAGGAAGCCCTGTCAACGGTATGCGGCAGATTTCCGGAGCGAGAGCCGCCCGATCCAGCAGTTCCCGTGCCTGCGTTTCCAGCAGATCGCGCTCGCTTCGCAGCGTCTCGGCCATACGAAAAATCCCTGTGGAAAAGGAGGGGTTTTCCTCTTTCAATCGCGGCATCACGCTGTGACGCAGGCGGTTTCTCAGCGCCAGGTCCTCCAGATTGCTGCCATCAGTCCGGTAGGGCTGCCCCAGCTGCTGCAGATACGCCTCCAGCTCGGCGTGCTCCACCCCCAGCAGCGGGCGGACAATCCTTCCTCTGACAGGAGGGATTCCGCACAACCCGTCCAGCGCCGTTCCGCGCAGTAGGTGAAGAAGCACCGTTTCGGCGTTGTCGTCGGCATGATGCGCTGTCGCAATTTTGCCGGGGGCCTCCTCCAGCAGCGCCTGATAGCGCAGTTGGCGCGCCCCATCCTCGATGGAAAGCTTATTTGCTTTACAGTATTCTTTCACCGGAATCCGGCGGCAAATCAGCGGAACTCCCAACCTGCGACAGAGGTCACGGCAGAAACGCTCATCCTCCTCCCCCGCTTCCCCCCGCAGCTGATGGTTGACATGACAGGCGGAGAGAGAAAGCCGGTAACGCGGCGCGAGCTCCTGCAAAAGATACAGCAAGGCGACCGAGTCCGCTCCGCCGGAAAGTCCGACGGTGACACAGTCGCCCTCTTGAAACATCCGGTATTTCTGCACTAATGATACAATTCGCTCAATCATCCCGTCCAAACTCCGGATTAGTAAATTTCGTATGCTGTCCATCCCATCCAAACGCAACGGTACCGATCTCACCATGTCGGTTTTTGGCCACGATGCATTCGGCTGCGCCGGGGCTATTGCTTTCCTTGTTGTAATAGGAATCCCGATAAAGAAACAGAACAATATCAGCATCCTGCTCGATCGAACCGGATTCACGCAGATCAGAAAGCATCGGACGCCGGTCGCTTCTCGACTCGGGGCCACGGGAGAGCTGGGACAGCACAACAATCGGAACATTGAATTCCTTGGCCATAATCTTCAGCGAACGGGTCATCTCGGAAACTTCCTGTACCCGGTTATCCGACCGTCTTCTCCCGTCTCCGCCGGTGATAAGCTGCAGATAATCGATCACTACCAGTGAAACATCCCGGAGACGCCGCAGTTTTCCCTTCATCTCCCCGATGTGGATGCCGGCAGTATCGTCGATATAAATCGGCAGCGGAGAAAGCTTCTGGGTGGCGACCGCAATCTTCTCCCAGTCGTCGACACTGATTGTCCCGCGCCGCAGATTATTCGACGCAACCAGCCCCTCCGAGGCAATCAGCCGCTCCACCAGCTGCTCCTTGCTCATTTCCAGCGAAAAGATGGCGACCTTTTTGTTGAGCTTGGCCACATTCAGCGCCAGGTTCAGGGCAAAGGCCGTCTTTCCCATGCCGGGACGGGCGGCCAGGATCAACAGGTCGGATTTATTCAGGCCGGTGATCATATTGTCCAACAGCGGATATCCGGTGGAAATCCCGACATATTCAGCGCGGTCCTCCCCGCCCAGATGCTGCAGACGGTCATAGGTTCCGATAATGACATCCTTGATATGCACAAAGCCGGAGCTGTCTCTCCCCTGACGGATATCGTAGATACCCTGCTCCGCAAGATCCATCAGCAAATTGGGGTCGGTATTCCCCTCCCGCGAGGCCCCGATCACTTGTTCAAAGGTTGAGATCAGGCTGCGAAGGCAATACTTTTCCTTGACGATTCTGGCATAGGCCTCCACATTCGCAACGGTGGGGACGATCTGCACCAGCTGGGTCAGATAGATTTTTGCATCCTGATCATTCGGAAAAATCTCTTCCTTTGAGACCTGTTCCAGGATCGTCACAAAGTCGATCGAATCGGACGCAATAAACATCCGAACGATGACCGAAAAAATATCCTTGTGCTGCTGCCGGTAGAAACTCTCGGGCTTGAGATACTGCAAAACGGTGGGAATGCATTGCGCGTCCAGCAGAATCGCACCGAGCACCGACTGTTCGGCTTCCAAATTATAGGGAAGGTCCTGCGGCAAACCGCCAAGATACGGACTGAGACTGTTTTCCTTTTCGATGACGGATTACCTCCTTTCGGACCGCCGCCGGCTGGATGCCGAAGTTATTCGCAAACGGTCAGCTGCACTTTGGCCGTGATCCCGGCGTAAAGCTTAACTACCGCTTCATAATCGCCGTAAGCCTTGATATCGCCGTTGATCGATACCTTTTTCTTGTCAATTTCGGTGCCAAGCTGAGCGCTCATCGCCTCAGCGATCTCCTTCGTAGTCACTGCACCGAACAGACGCCCTGCCGAACCGGCTTTGGCGTGGACCTGAATCTTGAGCTGAGAGAGCTTTTCAGCGAGCTCCTGAGCCGCCTTGCGGTCCATCTCATCGTGGTAGGCCTTCGCCTCCTGTTTGGCCTTCATCTCTCCCACTGCCTGGGTCGTAGCGGGCTGTGCAAGCTTTTTGGGGAACAGAAAATTGCGGGCATATCCATCGGAGACCTCATGCATCTCCCCTTTTTTTCCGGTGCCTCTGACGTCGGTAAGCAAAATGACTTTCATATGATATTCCTCCGCATGCCGCATTACTCCTGCGGCTTATTATGTTGATTGTAGGATTCGATCGCTTCCAACAGCTTCTGCCGGGCATCTTCCAGGGAAATATTGGGGATCTGGGTAGCGGCCATCGTCTGATGCCCGCCTCCGCCGAGCGCCTCCATTATCACCTGAACGTTGATCTTTCCCATCGAGCGGGCTGAGATAGATACTGTGTCTCCATATTCATACAGCACAAACGAGGCATCCACCCCGCTGATCGACAACAGCTCGTCTGCAGCCTGGGGGGCCACCAGCTTGATATCGTCGCTGATGGTGGTGTTGATGGCGATGGCACAGCGGTGATAAATCTCCGCCGAGGAAACCAGTCGGGAGCGGCTCTGATAGTCGTCCATCGTGGAAGAGAACATCTTGCGGACTTCGACC
>CASEBP010000092.1 GCA_949285275.1 uncultured Oscillospiraceae bacterium
TCCGGCTCAGACTCCTCCGGCGGTTCAGATTCCTCTTCCGACGAGGAGGGCGGGGTGCTCGAGGAGGGAGGAGGCGTGCTCGAAGAGGGGGGAGGTGTGGTGCTTGAGACGGGTGGGGTATAGCTTGAAGCGGGCGGGGTGCTCGAGGAGGGAGGCGGTACCACAACCAGATCGCCGCTGCCGCTGCCTTGTGCGTCGCCGTCCGAATCGTCTTCGTCCTCATCCTCGTCGTCGTCCTCCGACGAACGGCTCGTTGTGCTCAGCCGGATATCGGACAAGACGTACCGGCCCAGCGTGTTGGTGCGGATCGCGTAGCATTCCTCATATTCGTCCCAGTCGGCGTCGATTCGGGTCAGATCTCCGTCTTCATCGATCGAGTAGACATAGTAATCTCCTTCGTCGTCCGACGGGCCGGGCAGATAGAGGGTGCCGGTGCGGTTGAACTGGGCATAGTTGCCGTTATAGAAATAGAGGTCGGCGGTCGGATAGTCGTCACCGATTGCATCGTCGTAGTCGATGTCCATTCCCAGGACGATGGTCCCCTGGCCGCTGGTGTTGACAACAAAGGAGGCATCCGAGTCGGCGGCAAATTCGAAGGTGTATTCTGAATCCTCCTCAAAGCCATCCCGCTTGGAGAAGGAAGCCGGTTTGACCGGGATGACCCCTTCGCCCTCGCTTTTGCTCGCGGCGGCGTAGCCCAGCTCGATTGCGACGTCAAACCGGATTTCATCAAACCGGTATTCACTGTCACCGGTCGTTTGCTTGAGGGTGATTCGCCCGAAAAGATCCTTGTCGGCGGTCGCCGATTTCTGCTCGGTTTCAATCGCGAGGAAGTAGATCAGCCGGTTGCTGCCTACCCCCATCAGGTACCGCTCGCTATCGGCCGATACCCGCTTGCGGACGACCGAAACGTCCGAAACATAGGTGCCGTTTTCCTCCCAGTCGTCGCTGATCTTGATCCGCTCGACCGCCGACGATTCGTCGACATGGCTGCTGTTGCGCTTGAGAGGGAAATAGGCGGTTTCACCATAGGGGACGTTATCGGCCGGAGTGGTCAGATCGACATATCCGTCGTCATCCACCAGATAGAAGTCGTTCGAAACCCCGGTGATGGCATTTTCTCCTTCGGCGGAGGCAGTCAGCCCGCACCCAAGGACGAGAACCAGCGCCAGCAGTCCCGCAAAGATCCGTTTCATGTAAATGCTCCTTTCCCAGCCCGGCGTTGCGCCACATGGGGCATCTGAATAGGTTCATTGTACCATATCGTAGCGAAAATGCAAGAAAATCGCGAAAAAAGACCGGAATATTGACAAAAGTGAGAGAAAACGATTCCAATCTCGTAACGACGGCGCGGGGGAGAAAAACAAAAAAGGGGACGCCGAAGCGTCCCCAGAGCGCCCAGCCAAAACTCAGAGCGCCATAAGTTTTTTGACAGTGAACTGCTTAATCGCTTTGTCGTTGAAGGTGAAGCCCAGTCCGCCGGCCATTTCCACCAGCTGGTCAAGAAATTCCTGCTGCTTCATCAGCGGCAGCATCGACGGCTTGGACGATTCGTAAAGCAGCGGATCGTCGTCAAGGCTGCGGCGCTGGAAGAGGATGCCGTAGTTTTCATCCTCATAGGTTTCAACCCCGTCGCCGTCGCCCGAGAAAATCTGCTCGACCAGGGCGGCCGGGAAGCTGGTGTCTTCGCGGTAGACCAGCGCGATACGGCTGTCCTCAGACGGAGGCTGATAGGTGGCCTCCGCTCCGCTGTCAAGCGCCAAGGTCATCTCGCGGTCCCGCTCGACGATCAGATCATAAAGATCTTCGCCCGCTTTGGCCCGGTCAAAGTAGGACTGGATGGTTTCAAGCTGAGCGGCGGCTCCTTCCTCGTCGAAGGCCGCCCCGGCAATCTGGTCATAGGTCTTGGAGAAGACCAGCAGCAGTACCCGCCGGAAGTTCTCCTCATAAAAGGCGCGGTATTCCTCATCGGGAACCTCCTTCTCGCCTCCCTCGCCGTAGTAGGCGTCAAAGAGCAATGCGGCCTTGGCGGTGTTGAGCAGGGATGCCTCCACCGACGCATAACCGATGCCGGCCTTTTCCAGCTGGTCTTTCTGACTCTCCCAATTCTGCGAGAGTCCCTGGGTGGCGGAAGCCGCATCCCCCGAGTCGAGGGTCAGGCCCAGACGGTCGCATTCGCTCTCGATCGCTGCATAGGCCATAGTCAGCTCAGCAGCCCGGTTGTTGATCCATTCCTCGGCGTCGACCCCGTCGATCTGCTGCGAGAGAAGATCCTGCGACGGATCGGGTACCAGATAGTAGGCTTCGTTGAGAGCCGAAACCTGGTTGTACAGATAGATGCCGGCGGGGATTTCCCCACCGCTGTAGGTCGCGGCGATGCGGGTTTCCTCCCCGAGGGTGCAGCCCGTGACCGCGCAGACCGACAGCGCAGCGGCCATCACCAGCGCCGCGAAGCGTTTGAACTTCATCGTGTTTTCCTCCTTACAGTTGGTGCAACGGCCTCTATTATACCCCGTCGCGCCGGGAAAGTCCAGAGAAAAGAGACCGGCGGAAACGGAAATTTCCCGCCGGCCCCCATATCAGTACCTAGAGCAGCGCCGGATCATAGACCGCCCGCGCTCCGCCGACAAACTTCGGACGGGTCCGTGCACAGGTCAGCACCGCCTCGCCGATCCGCCGCACCGACAGCCGGACCGGTACCACCACCGGCCGCAGATGCATCCCAATCATTGTCTGGCCGATGTCCATTCCCGCCGCCGCGCAGCTGATCCGCTCGACCGCCACCGGGTGGGAAAAGGCAGCAAACGCCGCCGTCGCAAAGGAGCCGCCTGCCTTGGGCTGAGGCAGAACGTTGACCCGCTCGAGGCGGTAGAGCCGGGCGGCTTCCTCCTCGATGACCAGCGCCCGGTTAAGATGCTCGCAGCACTGGGCCGCCAGAAAAATCCCCCGTTCGCGCAGCACCGGCAGGATGCCGTCGAGTACCGCCCGGGCCACCTCGGGGCTGGAATGGCTGCCGATCTTTTCCCCAATGACCTCGCTCGACGAGCAGCCGACAACAAACAGGTCCCCCGCTTCGAGCGCCGCTGTCCCGAGCAGTTCGAGCAGCGCCGTGCGGGCCTGTTCGGTCAACATCGAAAGTTCCATCGTTGTTTCGCCTTCCTTATCGGAATTGTTCGAGATATTTCCGGTATTCCTCCCGGGTAAAGGGGGTGTGGTATCCGGCGATCGTCTCCCGGGCCAGCGCGGCGCCATTTTGCAGCAGCTGCCAGGCGGTCAGCGCCATCATGGCAGCCGGCATTACCAGCGCCTTGTCCGGGTCGGTTACCGCGAAGTCCCGGCTGTGCAGGCTCCCGGTTACCCCACCGTGAGAGAAGTTGACGATCGGCATTACCTGCGCGAGGTCGCCGACGTCGGTCGAGGCATAGTTCTGCACCGACGGGTCTGCCTCTTCGACGGTGAAATCCGGCCCGAAGGCGGCCTGCACCGCTTCGGCTGCCTGCCGCTGGGCCTGTGACGCCGGAATGAACGGCCCCGGCAGATATCCCTGCCAGGTCTCGGTCTCGGCCTTTGCTCCGATGGCATCGGCGCAACCGGCGAACGCCCGGTCAAACTTGGCGGATACCGCCTCGAGTGCCTCGAGGTTGGCTGCCCGCACCATCCCTTCGACGGTGACATCGGCCGGTACGACATTGATGACGTCGCCGCCGTGGGTGATGTTGGTGTGCACCCGCACACAATCCTTCTCCCGGAAGCCCTCCCGCAGCAGGCCGATGGCCGAAAGTCCCAGCGTTGCCGCCGACAGCGCGTTGATCCCGTCGTACGGAGCCGCCGCTGCGTGGGCCGCCCGTCCCACAATTCGTACCCGCTTGGTGAAGGTGCCGGTGGAGCAGTTGTTGCCCAGCAGCAGGTCGGCCGACGAATCAACCATATGGGCATGGGTAGTCAGCGCCAGGTCGATGTCATCAAATGCCCCCAGGCAGATCAGCTCCGACTTGCCCGAGCAGCGCCGCACCTTCCCCTCAGCGGCCAGCCGTACCCGACGTTCAATCGGGACATACTCCTCCGCCGGAACCAGGAAAAAGACCACCCGTCCATCGAGCAAGCCGGCAATTTCCGGGTCAGCGAAAGCAAGCGCTGCGCCGAGCACCGCGTTGATCTGAGCATGGTGGCCGCAGGCGTGGGAAAATCCGCCGGTCGCCGCATTGGCCTGCGGGTGGGTTGGACAAAGAATTCCGTCCAGCTCCCCGATGATTGCCAGTGTTGGGCCGTCCTTTCTGCCGGTTTCGGCCCGCAGGCCGGTTACCGCCAGCCCCTCAGTTACTGTGTAGCCCAGCGCACGAAGCCAATCAGCCGCCCGCCGCGCTGTGTTGAATTCCTCGTAGCCGGTCTCGGCCGAACGGAAAGTTTCCTCCCCAAAGGCGATCAGTTCCTCCCGCTTGGCACGGATGGCCTCGATGATGCGTTGTTCAATCCGGTCCATATTCTATCGGTTCCTCCTTTTGTCGCCGCCCCGCAGGGCGGATGTCATGTGTGTTTTTCCGGTCGTTACGGCGCCGTTTGATATCCCGAAGGC
Organism: uncultured Oscillospiraceae bacterium; assembly: GCA_949285275.1. Lineage (GTDB taxonomy): Bacteria > Bacillota > Clostridia > Oscillospirales > Ruminococcaceae > Yanshouia. The sequence goes on from CASEBP010000092.1 coordinate 4,574, forward strand.
AGGGCGATGCTCCCAGCCGGAACGGCTCCCGACAGGGTACGGATCCGCAGGGTCAGTTCGGCAAGCTGTGCGTCTTCGATGCTGCGGGTCAGTCCGACCAGTGCTCCCTCGCCGTCGAAGAAAAACCGGATGGTGTCTTCATTCTGGCTGTATTGTTCATAGTAGAGCGTCTCACCGTCGAATAAGCCCTCCCCGCGTTCCTCAAAGGTAAGCCCGGAGAAGTCGGTGTCAAAGCCGCCGGCCATCTCTGCCGGATCCATCTCGGTACAGGTTTGGGTCGTGTCGTTGACCAGCCAGCAGCGTCCGCCGATGGTTACGACCCGCATCGTGGTCAGCGCCCCCGACAGGTCGCTGGTCGTCCTGACCGAGGAATTTCCGTTCTCGGCCGCTACGGTGACGGTGTTCTCCTGCCTCAGTCCCTCGATTTCGATGACCGAGGTCCCCTCAAGGTAGTAGACGCCGCTCATCAGCTGCTGAGCGGCCGCTTCGGAGCGCAGCGGCTCCTCCTCGGGAAGACTGACTGCCTCGACCGAAACGGAAGCTGACGATTCCTCAGGCGGAGGCGCAGAGGAGGCCGCACCGGAAAAGACAGCGGGATCCCGCGCGCAGGCGCACAGGACACAGAGCAGCAGGGCGGCGGGCAGATGAAACGGTCGCATCGGGAAAACCTCCTGGCTTTTTTTCTATCATAGCACAGCTGGGCATTGATTTCAAAGGGATTCTCGTCCGCGGTGATACAGGGGGGGCTTGCCCTTTTGTGAGTTTGCCGCTACAATAAAGAAAAACAGTGGAAAGGAAGAGGATAGCAATGGAAGCCTCCAAGGTCTATTTCAGCGATCTTCGTGCCCTGCCGGGAACCAACCTGCTTATCAAGCTGCAGAAGCTGGCTGTGGCTGCCGGCTTGGATACGCTGCCGCTCGATAAGCGGTTTGTCGCCATCAAGATTCATTTCGGAGAGCCGGGCAACCTCTCATATCTGCGCCCGAACTACGCCCGTGCCCTCGCTGAGGCGATTCGCGAGCGGGGTGGAAAGCCGTTTGTCACCGACTGCAATACCCTCTATGCCGGCCGCCGCAAGGACGCCCTTGAGCATATTGACGCCGCCTTTGAAAACGGCTATACCCCCTATTCCTGCGGATGTCATGTGATTATCGCCGACGGCCTCAAGGGAACTGACGATGTCGAGGTCCCGGTGGTGGGAGGCGAATGCGTCAAGAACGCCAAGATCGGCCGTGCCATTATGGATGCCGACGTTATTATCTCGCTCAACCACTTCAAAGGACATGAGCAGACCGGTTTCGGCGGCGCAATCAAGAATATCGGCATGGGCTGCGGCTCCCGCGCCGGCAAGATGGAGCAGCACAGCTGCGGCAAACCCTATGTTATCGCCGACCGCTGCGTCGGTTGCCGGTTCTGCGCCCGGCAATGCGCCCACGGGGCGATCTCCTTTGGGGCGGATCACAAGGCTTCGATAGATGAGAGCCGCTGCGTCGGCTGCGGCCGCTGCATCGGCGTCTGCGCCCACAACGCTGTTGCCCCCCGCAATGACGCCGCCCCTGCTGAGCTGTGCAAACGGATGGCCGAGTATGCCAAAGCGGTGCTCGACGGCCGTCCCCAGCTGCATATCAGCCTGGTTGTCGATGTTTCCCCCTACTGTGACTGCCACGGTGAAAATGATATGGCGGTCATTCCCAATGTCGGAATGTTCGCTTCAACCGATCCGGTTGCCCTTGATCAGGCCTGTGCCGACGCCTGCAATGCGATGCCCCCCATTCCCGGCAGCCTGCTCGACGAACATCTGCACGATGCGTCCTGTGGCGGCGGCGATCATTTCCATGCCATCTCGCCCGATACCGACTGGGAGGTCTGCCTCTCTCATGCGGAGAAGATTGGACTGGGCACCCGTCGGTATGAGCGGATCACCATCAAATAGCCACTCCGGTGATAAAGCAGAGCGGCCCCTTCCCGCGCGGGAGGGGCCGCTTTTGTCTCATTCGCCAAGGAAATGGTAGGGAAGCATCCGTTTGCCGTAGGAATCAAGGGTGTAGAGGGCGGCGAGAGGATTGTGGCCGGTGACCCGGTCTTTGGCCGCTACCACCGTGATGGGCGCCTGGGAGTTCTTGATGAAGATCGTATCGTGTCCGACACAGAGGCCGAGCAGCAGGTTGAGCTCACAGCCGGCCGCATTGAGGATCGCCGCCTGTCCGGCGGGGTTACACATCGCCTCGAACCGTTCCCCCTTCGCCAGCTGCTTCTCGGGCGGGATGCCCAGCCGGTCCTTCGGGACCGAACCATTCTTGCAGCAGGCTGACACCAACTCAAAGCCGTTGGTCCGCAGCACCCGGCCAAGCGCTGCAGCCTCCTTCGAAAGGCCGGAGCAGAAGGCCAGTCCCAACCGATGATAACCGCAACGATGGGCGTATTCCATGATCTCCTCGACGCGGGTCAGCCGGCAGTAGCCTTCCGCCTCGATGGTTGCGGCGATCCGGGAGGTACGCAGATCCTCCTCGCTGTACCGGGAGAGGGTCGTTTCGGCGCTGACCCCAAGACTCGGACAGTTCTGTGGAGCGGTCGAAAGATCTCCCGCCCGACAGGGCTTGGATGCACAGGCGTCACAGGTGGCAAAGGTTTGACTGTTCATGTCGATCCTTCCTTTCTTTTATTGAACGGCGGTCAGATTATTATCCCGCCGTTGACCCCAAGAACCTGTCCCGTCACAAACGGAGCACAGGCGGTCAGATACCAGATCGCGCCAGCGATTTCTTCAGGGGTCCCCAACCGGCCCAGCGGAGTCTCCTCCTGCAGGGCCCGGCGATCCTCTTCGGTCAGGTCGCTGTTCATCTCGGTATCGATGACCCCCGGTGCAACGCAGTTGACCCGGATTCCGGCCGGCCCAACCTCCTTGGCAAGCGCACGGGTCAGTCCGATGACCGCCGCCTTGCTCGCCGAGTAGGCCGCCTCGCAGGAGCCGCCGGTCTGACCCCACATCGAGGAGAGGGTGACGATGCTCCCCTTGTGACGCCGGACCATCTGAGGCAGCGCTGCCCGACAGCAGAGAAAGGCTGAGCGGACATTGACTGCAAATAATTGATCCCACGCTGCGGTGGGCAGGTCGGTCAGCAGTCCCCGCGGCAGCGCGATGCCCGCGTTGAGCACCAATGCGTCAAGGTGTCCGAGGGACTGCTCCGCTTGCTGAATCAGCCGCTCACAGTCCGCCGGGTCGGCGAGATCGGCGCGGATCGCCGTCACCCCCGGCAGCTGTGCTGCCAGCGAACAAGCCTCCTCTTCGGCATGCAGCCAGCCGAAGGCCACCTGCCAGCCCTCCTGATAAAAACGTTGAACGGCGGCGCGGCCGATGCCCCGCGAGCCACCGGTAATCAGTACCGTTTTGATGACGGTTCCCTCCTTTCCGCCGCCCGGGTGGCTACTGTTCGGCCTGCCGAAGAAAGCGCAGCGCCCCCATCGCGGCCTGTGCACCTTCGCCGACTGCCGTCGCGACCTGCAGCAGGCCTCCAGTGCAGTCTCCGGCTGCAAACAGCCCCGGAACAGAGGTTTGCATCGAGCTGTCGACGACAATTGAGCCGTTTTCTACCCCCGCGCCGAGCTTGCGGGCAAAGTCTCCGGCGCCCGCCGAACCGAGCGCGATAAACAGCCCTTCGACCGCAATGCAGCGACCGTCCTCCAGACGTACCCCCGACAACTGCTCCTCCCCCTCAAGGGCGGTGACCGGCTGGGTTTCGACTGTCAAACGGGGATCGGTCTCCTGCGGAGCCGGTGCCCCATTGGTGAAGAGGGTGACCTGGCTGGCTACCGGCAGCAGATGCGCCGCCTCATGCAGTGCGTATTCTCCTGCGCCGAGTACCCCCACTGCGCGGCCGCGATAGAAAAAAGCGTCACAGACGGCACAATAGCTGACGCCGTGGCCCTCGAGTGCCGCCAGTCCGGGCAGCGGCAGCGTCCGGCGGGATGCTCCGGTCGCCAGAATGACGCAGGGGGCGGTGTATTCCCCCGCGGCGGTCACCAGCCGGAATCCCCCCGGTTCCCAGGCCAGGTCGAGCACCTCGGTCATGATGACCTGCGCCCCGAGCCCTTCGGCCTGCGCCACACCCCGGCGGGCGAGCTCGGCGCCGCCCAGCGGCTGTTCCAGCCCGTAGTAGTTTTCGATCCGCTCCGCCTTTTCCAGCGCCCCGTAGTCCTTGCCGATCAGCAGGACACTGCGGTTGGCACGGCAGAGATAAACTGCGGCGCTCGTCCCTGCGGGACCGAGGCCGATAACAATGATATCCGGCATATGCTTCTGTCTCCTTTCCCAATTGGTTCCATTATAGCCTATCGTGAGAAAGATTTCCACGACCAATTGAATTTTACCGTACAAACAGGTATAATAAGACTGCTGCGTTGGGCTTTGACGTGGCACACTGATCTGTGAAAAAGGGGATGATCCCGATGGCTGCCGAAACGACCCTCTCACAGCGCCGGATTTACGATGGAAAGATTCTCAATATCCGGGTTGATGAGGTCAGACTCTCCAACGGCAACGTGACCACCCGCGAGGTGGTTGAACATGGCGGGGCATGCGGCATCGTGGCCTTCGACGAGCAGGGCCGGCTGCTGATGGTCCGGCAGTACCGCTACCCGATGGGCTGCGAGGTGCTTGAACTGCCCGCTGGCAAGATGGATCCCGGCGAAACGCCGCTCGAGTGCGCCGCCAGAGAACTCGAGGAGGAAACCGGTTATCGGGCCGAATCCTTCCAGCCGCTCGGCGATATCTATCCGATTGCGGCTTACTGCTGCGAGATCGTCCACCTCTTTCTCGCCGGGCCCCTCACCCGGGGCGCCCAGCACCTCGATCCCGATGAGTTCCTCGACCTGCTCCCTGTCGATTTCGACGAGGCGCTCGCGATGGTTCTCGACGGACGGATCCCCGATTCCAAGACCCAGATCGGAATCATGAAAGCCGCGCTGCTGCGCCGGTGACCACCCGGATCCGACTGTGCTGTCCCGGCATGTGCCGGTATCTCAAACAAAAAGGAGTTGTTTCCCATGGCATTGGTTACCACCAAGGAAATGTTCCGCAAGGCGTATGAGGGCGGCTATGCCGTCGGCGCCTTCAATGTCAACAACATGGAGATCGTTCAGGGCATCACCGAGGCCGCCCAGGAGCAGAAGGCTCCGGTTATCCTGCAGGTTTCGGCCGGTGCAAGAAAATACGCCCGGCACAGCTATCTGGTCAAGCTCGTCGAGGCCGCGATAGAAGAGACCGGCATCGACCTTGCCCTGCACCTTGATCACGGCGCTGACTTTGAAATCTGCAAGTCCTGCATTGACGGCGGTTTTACGTCGGTCATGATCGATGGGTCCCACTTCGGGTTTGAGGATAATATCGCCGTTACCCGGAAGGTTGTCGAGTATGCCCATGCGCGCGGCGTCGTCGTCGAAGCGGAGCTCGGCCGCCTCGCTGGCATCGAGGACGCGGTCAATGTCTCGGAGGCCGATTCTTCCTACACCGACCCCGCTCAGGTCGAGGAGTTTGTCAGCCGCACCGGCGTTGATTCCCTTGCTATCGCGATCGGAACCAGTCATGGCGCCTATAAATTCAAGCCCGGCCAGAAGCCCCAGCTGCGCTTTGATATCCTGCAGGAGGTCGAACGCCGGCTGCCCGGCTTCCCGATTGTGCTGCATGGCGCGTCGTCGGTTATGCAGGAGTATGTCGAGCAGGTCAACCGGTTTGGCGGGCAGATGCCCGGCGCAATCGGCATCCCCGAAGAGATGCTCCGGGAGGCCGCCCGTATGGCTGTCTGCAAGATCAATATCGACTCGGACATCCGGCTCGCGATGACCGCCGCAATCCGCCGGCATCTCGTCGAGCATCCCGATCACTTTGATCCGCGGCAGTACCTTGCTGACGCCCGCGAGGCGGTCAAGGAGGTTGTGGCTCATAAGATGAAAGCCGTCCTCGGCTGCGCCGGCAAGGCGTGACCGCGGCAGCTTCCCAGGACCAAACGGCAGAGCTTTGGCTCTGCCGTTTTTTTCTGCTCAGGCTTCCTGTGGCTCATAGCGCCGGCGAACCATGCGGTAGTAGCCCCAGATCAACAGCGCCGTCGCAATCCAGGCCAGCGGGTAGCACAGGTAGATATTGATCAGGTCGGGCCGCAGCCGCATGGAGATCGACAGGAACAGCTGCCGCAGTCCTACCATGCTCACCAGGCTCAGCAGCATCGGCATCCGGCTGTTGCCGTAGCCGCGCAGCAGTCCGATATAAACTTCCCGCATCGCAAAGAAGGAATGGAATGGCAGCATCGTCCGCATCATCGCTACCCCGATTTCCACCACCGCCGGGTTGGGGTCGAACAGTGCCGCACAGGACGGCGCAAAGATAAAGACCGTCGCCCCCAGACAGATCGCTACCGTGAACGACAGCAGCAGGCAGCTTCTCACCCCGCGCTTCGCCCGCGCATAATCGCCGGCGCCGGTGTTCTGTCCGACGAAGGTTGTGATGGTCGTTCCGAATGCTTTGCAGGGCATCGAGACAAATTTGTCTATCCGCTGTCCGACTCCAATTCCCGCCATCGCCTCCGGCCCGAAGCCGCTGACATACCGCCAGACGAACAGGTTGGAAAAGGAGATCAGCGCGCTCTGCATTCCCGAGGGCATCCCGATGCCCATCACATCGGCGATAATTGTTCGGTGTGCCCCAAGCTGCCGCGGCGCAAACCGGAACTGTGGATCAAACTGTGCGATCCGCCGGTAGACCAACAGCACCGACAGTCCCTGTGAAATGACCGTCGCGATGCCGACCCCCGCTACTCCCAACGACAGGGCCACCACAAAGACCAGATCGAGAATGATATTGACGATACAGGCCAGAAGCAGGATCAGAAAGGGACTGCGGGAATCTCCCACCGCCCGCAGAATTCCTGCCCCGATGTTATAGATGACGGTGAACATCAGCCCCGCCAGGTAGATCCGCAGATAGGACATTGCTTCGGTCCGTACCTCGGGAGGAGGAACCGCCAGGTCGATCAGGACGGGAGTCAGCAGAATTCCCAGCAGCGACAGCGCCGCCCCCAGCAGCACCGAAAAGCCAAATGCCGTCCGGATCGAATCGCTCAGCTCCTCCGGGTCCCCGCCGCCGAACGCCCGCGCTACCACCACCGAAGAGCCGACCGACATCCCGGTGAAAAAACCCACCAGCAGGTTGGAAAGCGTATCACAGACGCTTACCGCTGCCAGTGCGTTGCTGCCGACAAAGTTCCCTACTACCAGCGAATCGACGCTGTTGTAGAGGTTCTGGAACAGTTCCCCCAGGACGATCGGAATCGAGAAGACCAGAATCTGGCTGGTAATCGGGCCCTGCGTGAAGTCTACCTTGCCCTTCAAAACGTTTCCTTCCTTTCCCGCGCCGCTTTTTCTCAGTATATCACGTTTTTGGGCAATATGGCGATTTTTTCATCGATTTTGATTGCCCGGCACAGATTGCATGGAATTTCTGCCTCGCAATATGGTATGGTGAAAGCGGCAGGAGACGGCCGGATGGTCCGGTCGGGGTCCTGCGACGGGTAATTGTTGCATAATACGCCACCAAATATCTTAAAAAGCAACAACGCCCACGAAAGGAGGGTGACAGCCGATCGATTCAGAAAAAAAGAATCCGCCGGTGACCGCTGAGCGGGTTATCGATGAGCTGGCCGCTGTGGCCTTTGCCAATGCGGCTGACTTCGTCGAGGTGACAGGGGAGGGGCGAGTACAGGTCCGTCCGACCGCCCGGATTCCCCGGGCCAAACGGGCCGCTATCGTCTCGATCCGGGCCGCATCGGGCGGAATCGAGATCAAGCTGGCCAACAAAATGCAGGCGCTGCAGCTGCTCGGACGCCACCTCGGCGCCTTTGGTCCTGAGGCCGACGTCGAGGACCTGCGGCAGATTCGGCTGGAGGTGTTCGGGGATGACGACCCGCCGGACGAATAGCATCCCTTTCTGCTTCGGCGAAAAGCACCGCGCCTATATGCGCGGCTGCCTCGATGCCGCGGTCTGTGTCGCCGAGGGGGCGGTTCGCTCCGGCAAGACGGTCGACCATGTCTTTGTCTTCGCCAAACTGCTTGAGGATGCCCCTGACCGGCTGCACCTCGCCACCGGACCAACCGAGGCCAACGCCCGGCTTAACATCGGCGACTGCAACGGTTTCGGACTGGAGGCGCTGTTTCGCGGACGCTGCCGCTGGGGCAAATATCAGGGCAACGACTGCCTGCGGATTTCCACCGCTACCGGGGAGAAAATTGTCCTCTTCGCCGGCGGGGGAAAGGCCGACAGCTACCGCCGGATTCGCGGAAACTCCTATGGCATGTGGATCGCCACCGAGATCAATCTGCACCACGACAGTATGATCCGTGAGGCGCTCAACCGCCAGCTCGCCGCCCGCCGCCGCCGGGTCTTCTGGGATCTCAACCCCGAGGCCCCCGGTGCACCCATCTACACCGATTACCTCGATCGCTATGCCTTGCTGCAGCAGAAGGGGGAGTTCCCGGGCGGCTACCACTACCAGCGGTTCACCATCCGCGACAACGCCGCGCTGCCCCCTGGACGTATCCGGGAAATCGAGGCGCAGTATGATCCATCCAGCGTCTGGTACCGCCGGGATATCCTCGGCGAACGCTGCGCCGCTGAGGGGCTGGTCTATCCGATGTTCGACCCCGAACGCCATCTGCGCCCCTTCTCCGGCGGCGGAGGATTGTGGTATATCTCGGTCGACTATGGCACCCGAAACCCCTGCTCGATGGGCCTCTGGTCGGTCGACGGCGGGATCGCTCACCGGGTCGCCGAATTCTACTTCGACGGGCGCCGCGAACGCCGCGCTATGACCGATGAGGAGTACTACCAGGCCCTCGAGCGGCTCGCCGGAGGCCGAATCATCCAGTATGTCGTCGCCGATCCGTCGGCGGCCTCCTTCCTTGAATGTATCCGCCGTCACGGGAGGTTCCGGGTGCGGGGAGCGGACAACGCTGTCCTGCCCGGCATCCGCACCGTCGCCGGACTGCTGGCTGCCGGGCGGCTGTTCATCGACCCGTCCTGCCGCGACTGCGTCCGGGAACTGCAGGGCTATCGCTGGGAAGAGCAGGGAGAGGACCGGCCGGTCAAGGAAAACGACCACGCGATGGATGAGATGCGCTATTTCTGTTACACCGTCCTGCGGCGGCTGCCGTGGGATAAGAAGGAGGAAAGGTATGATGTTTGAACGTTGGTTGGCCCCGCGGCGCGGACAACCTCCCGCCGCTTCTCCCCCGGGTCCGCCCGGCGTGCCCGACCGGAGAATGGCCGAGGCGGTCGCTCTCTGGAGCGACCTTTACCGGGGAAAGCCCCCCTGGAAGCCCCGTGACGGCGGGCTGGGGCTCGCCGCCGCCATTGCCTCCGAGCTTGCCCGCCAGACCACCCTTGAGCTGCAGAGCCGGATCCTCGGATCACGGCGCGCCGAATTTCTCGACCGGCAGTATCGCCGGGTTCTTGACCGGCTGCGTCCTGCCCTTGAGGTCGGCTGTGCCACCGGCGCACTGGCTCTCAAGCCCTTCCCCGATGGGGAAGGTGGCCTGTCGGTCGATCTGGTCGGCGCCGACCGGTTCTGGCCAACCGCCTTTGACGCGGCCGGGCGGATGACCGGTGCGGTCTTCTTTGAAAGCCGCTGCTGCGAGGGAATCGATTATCTGCGCTGCGAGTCCCACGACTGGCGCGACGGCCGCTACCGGGTGACCAATGAGGCCTTTCGCCTCGCCCCGACCGGCTCGCGTACCCCCGTTCCCCTTGCTGAGGTCCCCGCCTGGGCCGGGCTGTCCCCGGCGGTCTGCCTCGAGGGGATTGACCGGCCGCTCTTTGCTTGCTTTCGAGTGCCCTTCGCCAACTGGATTGACCCGGGTTCCCCGATGGGCGTCTCGGTCTATTCCCGGGTGGTTGGGCTGATCCGGCAGGCAGACGAGCAGTGGGAAAGAATCCTCTGGGAGTTCGAGGGAGGAGAACTGGCGGTCGACGCCTCCTCCGACCTCTTCCGCCTCTCGGAGGACGGCCGCTTCCGGCTGCCCCGCGGCAAGGAGCGGCTCTTCCGGGTTCACGATGTCTCACTGCTGGAGGCGCGGGGAAGGTTTCTCGAAACCTTTTCGCCGGCACTGCGCGATGCCTCGCTGCTGCACGGGCTGGACAGTATCCTTAAGCGGATCGAGTTCGGCTGCGGACTGGCCTATGGCACGCTGTCCGATCCCCAGTCGGTCGAAAAGACCGCGGAGGAGATCCGTGCGGGAAAACAGCGCAGCTATGCAACCGTCTCGGAGCTGCAGCGCGCCCTGCAGGCCGCGCTGACCGACCTGGCCGGTGCGATGAACCTTTGGGCCGGTATCGCCCGGCTCGCCCCGGCGGGCCGGTATGAGATGAGCTTCTGCTGGGACGACAGCATCGTCACTGACGCCGGTGCCGAGCGCGACCGCGACCTCCAAGAGGTCCGCGAAGGGCTGATGCTGCCCTGGGAGTACCGGGTCAAGTGGCGCGGAGAGGACGAACAGACCGCCCGCCGGGCGATAGAGGAGCAGGCCGCAGCGGCGTTGCCGCCCAACGCGGCCGTATCAGGAAAGGAGCCATCATGAAACGAGAGCAACTGGCCTCCCTGGGAATCGACAGGGAGCTGATTGAACGGATCATGGCACTGCCCGACGCCGGGCGGGAAACCGACGGGGTGCGGCAGGCCCGCCGTGAGGCCGAACGCTGGAAGGCGCGCTGTACCGCCCTTGAAGAGCAGGCCGCCCTCGCCCGATACCGCAAGGCCTGCGATGACGCGGCTGCTGCGCTGAATTTCTCCTGCGCTTCGGCACGGGAGACCTTCCTGCGGCGGCTCGGCGA
>CASEBP010000093.1 GCA_949285275.1 uncultured Oscillospiraceae bacterium
GTCCATCTCAACCGAAAAGAGCCGGTCAAAGGACTGGTTCGTCAGGGTGACGCAGAAGGTTCCATCGAGAATCGCCATCGGCTCGGTGATGCTTCGCACAATGGCGAGGGTCCGGTTTCGTTCGGTGATGAGCTGACCCATCGTACTCTGTTCAAACTCCTGGAGCCGCTGGGTCATGTTGTTGAACTCCTGGGCCAGCAGCCCGAGCTCGTCGGCGGCCTGAACGCTGGTTTTGCGCCCCATGTTGCCCTGCCGGACCGCCTTAATGTTCTGGGTGACCTCGTAGATCGGCCGGAAGAGCCGGTCGGTCGAGATCCGGACGGTGATATAAGCAATCAGGACCGTCCCGAGAAAGGTGCCGAAGAGCAGCGCAGCCGAATGGCGAACAACTTCACTGGCTTCCTGCTTGTGGGCAAACAGGGCCGTCTCGTTGGAAATCCGCAGCGAGTGGATGTGTTCACGCACCTCCGCAACAGCGGGAACCATCTCCCAGCGGTAGAAGCGGTAGCAGGCGGCGGGACTCTCCTGTTCGAGCAAGTCGGGAAGCAGCGCACAGAAGATGTCGTAGGAACTGATGATTCCTGTGATCATCTCCATCTCCTGCGGCAGGACGATGGTGCCATATTCGGTCTCACTGGCCTCCCGGAAAGCGGCGGCCTGCTCCTCGAAGGAAGCCTGTAATCCGCCGGCGTCGCCGGTGTACAGAAATTCCAGCAGGGCCGAATCCTGTGCAGCAATCGCCTCTTCCATCAGACGAAGCCGCTGGATGCTGTTGTAGTTGGTCGTGATCAGACTGTCGACCGCCCTGCTGATCTGGTACATGTTGAACAGGGAGTAGATCCCCAGCAACGCAATCAGAAGCACCAGACTGCCGCAGAGCAGCGAGACCTTGCCCTTGAGGGATTTGATCATGGTCCTTGCTCCTCTTTTATCGCAACGGTGGGCTTTTGATTCTTTGAGCTCAGTATACCGGTTTTACTCATCGCCTTCAATTGACGATATGTTTTGAATAAATGACTTTTTCAAAGCATTCAAGAGAATCGAGGTATCAATTTCGGTATATCGTCTCAAATAGATCGAAAACCCTCATATTTTTCTGAATTTGGCGTAATTTTCTTTCTTATCGGAATCTTTACACGCACTGTACAATGCCCGGCGCCCCGGCTTTCTTGTGGGAAAACCGAAGCGCCGGGCCTGTTGGGAGCGGCGTTTACATCGTTTCGGGGCAGTCGATCTTCAGCATCGTCAGAACGTTGCGGATCACCTGCCGGGTAGCCAGGCAGAGGCTCAGCCGCGCCTGACACAGATCCCTGTCCTCGCATTTGCAGCGGCAGGAGTTGTAGAACTTGTGGAAACGGGTAGCCGTCTCGATGGCGTAATGCGTCAGCCGGGCAGGATCATAATTCTCGGCGGCGCGGGCGATCTCTTCGGGGAAGGCGGCCAGTTCCCGCACCAGCTCCCGCTCGGCCGGATCGGTCAGCATCAGCAGCCGGTCGGTCGAAGGCGTTTCCGGGGCAATCCCCTCGGCCGAAAGGTTCTTGACGATCGAGCAGATCCGCGCATGAGCGTACTGGACATAGTAAACCGGATTCTGGCTCGACTGCTCAACCGCGAGATCGAGATCGAAGTCAAGCGCCGTCCCCGGTTCGCGCATATTGAAGAAGAACCGGGCCGCATCGATCGGCACCTCATCGAGCAGATCGGAAAGGGTGATGGCGTTGCCGGTGCGCTTGCTCATCCGCACCAATTCGCCGCCGCGGGTCAGCCGCACCAACTGCATCAGCACGATATCCAGCTTGTCCCCACCCACCCCGAGCGCATCGAGGGCACATTTGAGCCGGGCGACATGGCCGTGATGGTCGGCGCCCCAGACGTTGATGCACTTCTCATAGCCGCGGTCAACAAATTTGTTGGCATGGTAGGCGATGTCGGCCGCAAAGTAGGTTGGGAAGCCGTTGGCGCGCACCAACACATCGTCCTTGAGCTCGAGCTGATCGATCTGCTGCTGGGTCTTGCCCTGGCGCAGCAGCGCCTCGGTCTGGACCTCAGCATTTTTATACCAGATTGCCCCGTCCTTCTCATAGGTGTAGCCGCGGCGGGTCAGCTCCTCGACCGCCCGCATAACGGCGCCCGACTGGTGCAGCGTCGTCTCGGAGAACCAGTTGTCAAAGGTGATCCGGTACCGGCCGAGGTCATCCTTCATCTTCTGGATATTCTTGGGCAGCGCATAGTCAACCAGCGCCTTCTTGCGCTGCTCGGACGAAAGGCCGCGCAGGCTGTCGCCGTGTTCGGCGATATACGCCTCGGCGTGGGCGGTGATGTCGGCGCCGTGATAGCCGTCCTCCGGGAAGGGAACGGCCTCCTCCCCATCAAAGTGCTGGAGGTAGCGCGCCTCAAGCGATTTGGCGAACTTTTCGATCTGGTTGCCGGCATCGTTGATCAGGAATTCCCGCGTACAGTCATACCCCGCCCAGTCGAGAGCGGCAGCAAGCCCGTCGCCGATCGCGCCGCCGCGGGCGTTGCCCATATGCATCGGGCCGGTCGGGTTGGCCGACACAAACTCGACCATCACCTTTTTCCCCTCCCCGAGGTCGGTGCGGCCATACCGGTCCCCTTCCTCGAAGATCCGGCTGAGCACATCAGCAAACCACCGGTCGGAAACAAAGAAGTTCAAAAATCCCGGGCCGGCGGCCTCAGCCCGCTCAAAATGGCTGTTTTCCAGCTTCAGATGGGCGAGAATCGCGTCGGCGATCGCACGGGGCGGCCTTCTCAGGGCGCGCGCCGACGCCATCGCGGCGTTGGTGGCAAAATCCCCGTGGGAGGGATCGGCCGGCTGTTCAATCAAAAAGGCGGGCAGCGGCTGCTGCGGGGCGGGAAGCGATCCGTCGGCAATCGCCGCATCGAGAGCTTCCCTGACGATCCCCTCCAGCTCCCGGCTGGCCTGGCTAATCGGTCCGTATTTCATCTGTCTGCACACTCCTGCTTTCTTTGTTGACGGCGGTTCCCACAGGAACCCACCCGATTTTCCGGTTACTGCGGGCCGGCGTTCTGTCCACTGACCTGCACCTTGATGACAACCCGGTGTTCACTGGCCAGCGCAGTGTTGATGTCCATTGCGTAGGAGAAGTCCAGCTCTCCGCCCTCGTCGGTAAGGGTCGAGTGGATCTCCCGGCCGTTGATGCCGACGGTCAGCGCGCCATAACCCGTGTCATAAAAGCACTGATGACGGCAGCCGCCCTCGACGATCAGCTGGGAGCTGGTCGGACCACTGCGCTGCATTGTCACCCGGTTCGGCTCGATATGCAGCGTGGTCCGGTGGCCCTCAAATCCGGTCGTCTCGCTCTCCTGATAACTCAGCCAGTAGCTGTTGTTGCGGCGATAGAACCGGCCGCAGGTAAACAGCTCGACGACCTCCTGTTCCCCGTCAATCCTCTGGATCCCCTTGATGGAGATCATCGCGTCCTTTTTCAACGGTTTCTCTCCTTTTTTGCCTCATGTTCCTCCCGGGCCAGTTCGATCAGGCGGGTGATCAGCGCGCAATAGCTCAGCCCCGAGGCAACCATCATCTTGGGGTACATGCTGATCGACGTAAATCCCGGCAGCGTATTGATCTCATTGAAGAGCACCGAGCCATCCTTGCGGACGAAGAAATCCACCCGTGACAGTCCTCGGCATTCGAGTGCCCGGAAAATTCTGACCGCCAGTTCCCTGACCCGGCGATCGCTCTCGGGCGGAATGTTGGCCGGGATGTAGAGCCGGGCGGTATCGGTCTTGTACTTGGTGTCATAGTCGTAAAACCCATCGGCGGTCACAATCTCTCCGGTGGTGGGGGCCTGCGGATCCAGGTTGCCGCAGACGGCGCATTCGACCTCCTGAGCGACAACCAGCTCCTCAACCAGGACCCGGCGGTCCTCCCGGAAGGCAACTGCGAGCGCCGCGAGCAGTCCGGCTGGATCGTCAGCCCGTGAGCAGCCAACCGAGGAACCGGAATTGACCGGCTTGACAAAGCAGGGGAAGCCGATCGCCGACCCAACCCGCTGGCAGGCGGCCTGCAGGTCCTCCTCCGCACAGACCAGCTCCCACCGGGCCATCGGGACCCCGATCCGCTCGGCGACAATGTGGGTGTACACCTTGTCAAAGGTCAGGGCCGACGAGGTGACCCCGCAGCCGACAAATGGCAGGTTGGCGAGGGTCAGCAGTCCCTGCAGCGCACCGTCCTCACAATTCTGCCCGTGCATAACCGGGAAGACAACATCGACAGGGATATGGCGGCAGCCTTCCTCCCCCAAAACCAGCAGTCCTCCGGCCGATCGGTCAGGAGAAAGCACCGCGGGGACGGCATTCTGCTGCCAGCGATCCTCTTCGACTGCCTGCGGATCGCAGCCGCGGCAGAGCAGCCAGCGGCCGTCCCGGGTCACGCCGACAAGCAGTGGGTCAAACCGCTCCCGGTCCAGATTTTCGATCACCGATGCGGCTGAGCGCAGCGACACCTCATATTCGTTGGAAACTCCGCCAAAGAGGATCAGTACCGTTTCCTTTTTCATCTTCGTTCACCTCATTAATAGCTTATTCTAGCATAAAACGGCAGATGACACAACGGTACGGTGAACAAAAAGCGGGGATTTTGCGCCGTCAGAACAAAGCGATTGTGCTTTTCTCAAAAAACCGCTATAATAATCCCATCGGCCTGCGAGCCGCAAAGGGGAGGGATCGCACGATGTTTGCCGCTGTCAGCAGCTTCGGCCTGTGGGGAATCGACACATATCCGGTAACGGTCGAAGCGGATCTGTCCCGGGGGCTCCCCTCCTTTGAGCTGGTCGGCCTGCCCGACGCAGCGGTCAAGGAGGCCCGCGACCGGGTCCGCGCCGCAATGAAAAACACGGGGCTCTCTTTTCCCACCGGCCGGGTAGTGCTCAACCTCGCCCCCGCCGGCCGTAAAAAGAGCGGCAGCGCCTATGATCTGGCGATGCTGCTGGCGATCCTGCGGGCAAGCGGGGAACTGGAGGCGGACCTGTCGGGAATCGCCTTCGTCGGGGAGCTGTCGCTCGGCGGCCAGCTTCGCCCCCTTCCCGGGGTGCTGCCGATGGTATTGGGCGCGCCGGCGCTGGGCATCCGCGAGGTCATCGTCCCCTATGGCAATGCCGCCGAGGGGGTAGTCGCGCAGGAGACGGCGGTCTACGCCGCCCGCAGCGTCGAAGAGGTGCTCGACCATCTGCGGGGCCGGGTCCGGCTGCCCCGTTGCGATTCTCTGGCCTTTGTTGCACCGGCAATGCCCAGCTGTGCCGACTATGCCGACGTGCGCGGACAGGCTGATGCCAAACGTGCGGTAACGGTGGCAGCGGCCGGCCTGCACAAC
>CASEBP010000094.1 GCA_949285275.1 uncultured Oscillospiraceae bacterium
AGGACGACGATCCCCTTATGCCGGAAGGTATGGGGAAGGAAACGGGAGTAAACGGTCGCAAGCCAGTCCATCGTTTTCTGGACTCTGCCAACCTCCCGCTCGATCGGCTGCAGCCAGTAGAAGACGAGAGGGGCGACGGTCAGAGCCGACAGCAGCGAGGCGAGCAGCGAGAAGACGATCGTGAAGCACAGCTGTCCGAAGAGCTGCCCGGACATTCCTTCCAGCAGCGCCATCGGCAGGAAAACGACGACGGTGGTGGCGGTGGATGCGACGATCGAAGAAGTGACGAACCGGGTACCTTCGATTGCCGCCTGGCGGTAGTCGGCGTTCCGGGTCTTAAGGCGGAAACAGCTTTCGACAACGACGATCGAGTTGTCGACCATCATGCCGACACCGATGACCAGGCCTCCCAGTGACAGGACGTTGAACGAGAAGCCCAAAAAGCTCATCACGATCATCGTCATGAAGATGGAAATCGGGATGGAGGAGCCGACGATCAATGAGGCACGCCAATCTCCGAAGAAGATGAACAGTACGATCATGGCGAAGAGGACCGAGTACAGCATCGTCTGCAGAACGGCGGTGATCGAACTCCAGATATCCTCACTTGCGTCGTAGACGATCTCCAGCTGAACCCCCATGTTGTCGGCATTGAGGCGCTGCGCCTCTTCCTTGAGGGCGTCGGTGACCGAGATGGTGGAGGCGCTCTGCCGCTTGGTGACACTGATGGTTACCGTCTCATGGCCATTATAGCGGCTGAGTGTTTCCCGGTCACGCTGGGTCTGAAAGACGTTGGCGATATCCGAAAGGTGGATGATCTCCCCGCTGCCCAGGGTGAGGGGCAGGTCTTTCAGATCGTCTGCCGTCTTATAGCTGACCCCGCCGCGCAGCGTCAGGTCGAGCTCACCGCGCTCGACGCTTCCGGCCGGCATCGAGAAGTCGGCGTTCTGCACCATAGAAATGACGGTGGACATGTTCAGATGGTACTGCTTCATCTTTTCTTCGATGAGCTGTACCGAGATGTAATCCTCCTGGCCGCCGAACACCTCGACGCTTGCGACACCGGTGAGCTTTTCAAACTCCGGAACGATTTCCTCCTCGACATAATACTTCAGGTCGACATCGCCGACGGCGGTGGCAGAGAAGGTCATCGTCTGCATCATGTTGGTGTTGATTTCGATGATGGTCGGAGAATCGACGTCATCGGGAAGCTGACGGGAATACATCTCCAGGTTGTTACTCAAATCGGTATGCGCCTGCTGCATGTCGGTCCCATATTCCATCTCCAGCATGACCAGGGAGATATTTTCCAATGAGGTCGACTGAATATTTTTCAATCCTTCCAGCGTAGAGGCGGCGCTCTCGATGGTCTGGGAGACCTGATCCTCCACATCCTCCGGCGCGGCGCCGGGGTAGGTGGTCATGACGATCAGCATGGGGACGTTGATGTCGGGGATCAGCTCAACCGGTGTGGAAAAGAGGGAGGATCCGCCGAAAATCAGCAGGGCGGACAGTAAAATACAGACAGCGACTGGGCGCTTTAAGGCAAGCTTTGTCAGATTCACGGCTCAGCCCTCCTGGCTCAGATCTGCGTCGGTGGATTCTTCCGGAACCGTTTGCTGCGACGGTGAGCTGCTCTCCTCTTCGGAGGAGGCGCTGACGACGGTAATGGCAACGCCGTCGTTGAGGTTGGGGTTCCAGGTACCGATCAGTTCATCCTGCTCGGACAGGCCCTCGAGGACCTCGGTGCGCTCATTGTCTGAAACGCCCAGCACGACAGGAGTTTTGACGGCCACGCCGTCTTTCGCGACATAGACGTAGGCGCTGCCGCTCTCATAGTAGACGGTGGAGAGCGGGATGGTCATGGCATTTTCCGCTTTGGCCGTGATAGCGGTTAGCTTGACCGAGACGCCGGTGAAGAGGTCGGAGCCGTCCTCCAGCTGCGCCTTGACGGTAAACAGCCCGCTCGAGGAGCTGGCGGCATTTCCGATCTCGACGATCTCAGCCTGGTAGACGGTGTTGCCCGATTCTACCTCGACGGCATCCCCGATCGCCATCGAACGGGCGATATCGGCGGAAACCGAGAACTCCACGTTGACGATTGACTTGTTGGAAATGACATAGGCCGGGTTATTGGTGCCAAAAGTGGCATGGGTCGAGACATTTTTCTCCTCGATGACGCCGTCGATGGGGGCGGTCACCTGGGTATAGGAGAGCTGCTGCAGCGCCTGCTGATAGGCATTTTCTGCCGCCTGGCGCTGAAGCTCAAAGGTCTCCTGGTTTTCACCGGTCTGCTGCTTTTTGTAGATATCGTACTGCTCAAGGACGTTCTCATAGTTGGTGTACGCGTTTTCCAGCGCGGTCACCAGCGACTGCTCATAGGCGTAGTCATCGAGCAGGTCGTAATATTTGTCCTCGGCATCCATCAGTTCCGACCAGGTGTCGTCGTTCTGATCCTTGTCATAGGCATCGACAGCGTCCTTCCAGCGTTTTCTGACCTTGCGGAATTCGGACATGTCGAAATCATCATCGGTAGCCAGCTCCAGATTATCTCTTGCCCGCTCATAATTCTGCTGGGCGGTGTCAAGGGAGGTTTTGTACTGAAGTTCGGTCAGGGCATCTCCAGAGCCGCTTTCCGCAATTTCCACCTGCTTGAGCGCGGTTTCATAGGCGATTTTAGCCTGGTCGACCGACAACTGGATGTCAGAAGGATCGATTACATAGAGAACCTGCCCTTTTTTGACCGAATCCCCGACCTCAAAATTGGTTTGCAGCACCGTTCCGCCGATCTTGCCCATCACCGAGACCGATTCGTCCGGCGTGATCTTGCCGGCAAAGGTGGCATACTGCTGCAGTGAGGCATATGTAGGCTTGAGAGTGCTGACGGAAATCGCAGGGGTTTCCTCGATCAGTGCCGTTTCCTGAGCCTGGGGCGCGCAGCCGGATCCGCTGGTGAGCAGGGCGGCACAGAAGAGGGGAAGAACTCGCCTGGTCAATGTCTGTTTCATCTTGTTTTTTTACCCTTTCTCTTGAGATGGCAGCCGTCCCGTCCGCTTGCGGGCGGCAAGGGAGAAACGGATGCGAATTTTGAAATTGTGAATGAAATTTAAAAAAATTTGTGTGTAACTATGACAAAAAAGATAAGAAAATGACTTTTATCCAACATCATGTTGTGTTACAATAAATCATATTATGAGCGATTCGATTTGTATAGTCAATCAACAGATTTTCACAGAATGTTGAAAAACGCAGCGGGGATGACAGGATGGGAAAACGACTGACGCAGACGGCGCAAACCCGGGAGAATCTCAAAACGGCCTTCTGGGAGCTTTACCGGCAAAAGCCGCTCGATCAGATTACGGTGCGGGAGGTCACCGATCTGGCGGGCTATAACCGGGGCACATTTTATGTCTATTTTAAGGATGTATATGATGTCCTTGAACAGACCGAGCAGGAGATCATGCAGATCTTCGACAACGACGACACCTTTGGCTTCAATCCGCAGGACCGGGAGCATTTTGCCGAGACCATCCGTTTTTTCATCCGGTTTATCGATGAGCATTCCCGCTATCTGATGCTGCTGGCGGGTGAGCGGGGGGATCCGCGGTTCATGCGGTCGCTGCAGAGCCTGGTCGAGCAAAAGGTGTCGGCCAGTATGCGGCCCTACAGCAAGCTGGGGGAGCCGGCTTTTCACTATATGGTGAGCGCCCTGATCAGCGCGGAGGCCAGCGTGCTGATGCGGTGGTTTATCCGGGGGAAGGATCTCCCGTTCGATGATCTGGTGGACCTGCTCTATCAGATGCTGTTCCACGGTTCACTCGATCTGCTGACCCGCGGAACGCCGTGGGAAAAATGGTATGCGGGGGAGGACCTCACCAATGAAAAATTTTGAAGAAATGGAAAAAAAGGAACGGAATTCTGCACTACACAACAGGAGGGAATTCAGATGAAGTATTGTATCATTGGTTCGGGCGGTATCGGCGGAGCGACCGGTGCATTTCTGGCGGCGGCGGGACAGCCGGTGACCTTCATTGCCAGGGGCGCCCACCTGCAGGCGATGCGGGAAAACGGCCTGCGGGTCCACTCCGGGATCAAGGGCGAGTTTGTTGTGCGGGAGATCCGGGCGATGACCGCCGAGGAATACGGCGATACGCCGGATGTGATCTTTGTCTGTGTCAAGGGCTATTCACTTGACGACGCGGTTGCGCTGCTCGCCCGCTGTGCGGGACCGGATACAATCGTGATCCCGATGCTCAATATCTTCGGGACCGGTTCGGAGCTGCAGCGCCGTCTGCCGAAAGCGCATGTCCTCGACGGATGCATCTATATTACCTCTTATATCAATGCGCCCGGCGAAATCACCCAGAACGGCAAGCTGTTCCGGATTGTCTACGGCGAGCGGGACGGGTCGGTGCCCCCTGTGCTGGAGCAGATCGCCGCCGAGCTGGAGGCGGCGGGAATCCGCACGCAGGTTTCCCGGGAGATCCGGCGGGACTGCTTTACCAAGTACGGGCTGATCAGCGTGATGGCGGCGGTCGGATCTTATTATGATGCTTCGATGGATGAGGTTTCCGCCGATCCGGCCAAGCGGGAGATGGCGCGGGAGCTTTCGGCGGAGATAGATGCGCTTGCAACCGCGATGGGGATCCCCTTTGCCATTGATATTGTTTCGAGCAATCTGAAGATGATTGACACCTCCCCCAAGGGGACGACCGCTTCCATGCAGAAGGATCTGAAGAAGGGCGGTAAGAGCGAAATAGATGGGCTGGTCTTTGAGCCGGTCCGGCTGGGAGCGAAGTACCATGTGCCGACCCCTGCATTCGCCAGAGCGGCTGCCAAATTCGGCTTTTCTCTTCCGCAGGGGAATTGACAGATTGCCGGTGCTGTGCTATATTAAAAATTGATATATCACAAATCGATATATTAGTTTTACACAGAAAGGACCGGATCATCATGAGATTTTCGGTGGAGGAGTTGATCCGGCGCTATCTGCCGATGAGCGAGCAGAGTTTTCTGCTGCTGCTCTGTCTGACCCAGCCCCGTCATGGATATGGCATCATGCAGATGATTCTGGAACAGTCCAACGGCAGGGTTTCCCTCGGGCCGTCCACCGTCTATACGATTCTTTACAAGATGGAACAGGATGGTTTGATCGAAGTAGTCAGCGAGGTGGACCGGCGCAAGATCTACTGCATCACCCCGCAGGGGCGGGAGGTACTTGAGGCGGAGACTGGACGGCTCAGCGAGCTGGCCCGA
>CASEBP010000095.1 GCA_949285275.1 uncultured Oscillospiraceae bacterium
GGCCAACCGGGCCTGCGGGAGACACCGGCGCGGAAGGGCCCACCGGGCCGACCGGCCCAACCGGACCCACCGGCCCTGCCGGACCGAGCGGAACCACTCAGGCAGCGGCGGCGGTCACCGACGCCACCAGTACCACCGACATTGTCACCCAGTTTAACCAGCTGCTCGCCAACCTGCGGGCGGCAGGCCTCCTCTCCCAGTAAACCGGAGGCAAAAAAAGAGCTGCTCTGGATAGAGCAGCTCTTTTTGTTCAATACAGGAATTACACCAGCTCGATAATCGCCATCTCGGCTGCATCGCCGCGGCGGGGACCGGTGCGGATGATCCGGCAGTAACCGCCGTTCTGATCCTTATACTTGGGTCCGAGCTCATCGATGACCTTTTTGGCCACCGTCTCCTTGGTGATGAAGGAGAAGACCTGACGCTTGGAATGCAGATCGCCGCGCTTGGCAGTGGTGATGATCTTCTCCGCCGCCGAGCGGACCTCCTTGGCACGGGTCACGGTCGTCTCAATGCGGCCGTTCTCCATCAGATAGGTCACCATCGCCCGGAGCATCGCCATGCGATGATCGCTGGTTCTGCCGAGTTTTCTTGTGCCTGGCATTGTATTTCACTCCTTACATGAGTTGTCTTTGGATCTGAGAGGAATTATTCCTCTTCCCTGCTCAGGTCAAAGCCCAGCGACTGCAGCTTGGCGATGACCTCCTCGAGCGACTTCTTCCCGAGGTTTCTGACCTTCATCATTTCCTCGGGGGACTTGTTGACAAGATCGCCGACGGTGTTGACCCCCGCGCGCTTGAGGCAGTTAAATGCCCGCACCGACAGGTCAAGCTCTTCAATTGTCATCTCAAGGGCCTTCTCCTTGCTCGAATCTTCCTTCTTCTCCAGAATTTCGGTCGAGAAGGTCTCGTCGGACAGGTCGACGAAATGGTTGAGTTGCCGATTGAGGATCTTGGCCGCCAGACTCACGGCTTCCTTGGCGGAAATCGTGCCGTCCGTCCAGACCTCCAGGGTCAGTTTGTCGTAGTCGGTGATCTGCTCCACACGGGTGTTTTCCACGGTGTAGTTGACCTTGAGCACCGGGGTATAGATGCTGTCGACCGCAATGGTACCGATCGGGGCTTTTTCCAGCTCGATGACCTTATTGCGGTCAGCGGGCACATAGCCCTGGCCCTTCTGCAGGGTGATCTCCATCGTCAGCCGTCCGCCCGCGCCGACCGTCGCGATATGCAGATCGGGATCGAGGATCTCGATATCGGGATCGTCCTGACACAGGATACTTCCCGCTGTGACCTCGCACTCCCCCTCCGCATCGATCCGGACGGTTTTGGGGCCTTCGCAGTAGAGCTTCGCGTTGAGGCTCTTGATATTGAGGATAATCTCGGTGACGTCCTCTTTGACTCCCTCAATCGTCGAAAACTCATGCTGAACGCCGTCAATTTTGACCGAAATCACAGCAACACCGGGAAGCGAGGAGAGAAGCACACGTCGTAAGCTGTTGCCCAGCGTGGTTCCGAAACCGCGGTCGAGCGGCTCAGCCACAAACCTTCCGTAGCGCCCGTCGTTCGAGAGCTGTGCAGTTTCAACCTTGGGCTCGATAATTTTAACCATAATAACCCTCCCTTTCGAACGGCCGCAGGGCCGTTTCGTGTCGTTCCCCTGCTGATTGACAAATCGGGGTTACTTGGAGTACAACTCGACGACGAGGTGCTCAGCGCACTCGAAATCAAGCTCCTCACGAGAGGGCAGCGCGACCACAGTGCCGGAGAAGTTGGCAGCATCCTTGCTCAGCCACTTAGGAACCAGCCACTTGGCGTTGGCTTCCATGATCTGGGCAAACTTCACCGAGGAACGGCTCTTCTCACGGATAGCGATGACGTCGCCGGCCTTGACCAGGTAAGAGGGGATGTCCACCTTCTGCCCATTGACAGTGAAATGGCCGTGACCGATCAGCTGTCTGGCCTCACGGCGGGTATTGGCATAGCCGAGGCGGAAAACAACGTTATCCAGACGGCGCTCGAGCAGCTGCAGCAGAATTTCACCGGTGATTCCCTGCGCCTTGCTGGCCATCAGGTAATACTTGTGGAACTGCTTCTCGAGGACACCGTAGATGAATTTCAGCTTCTGCTTCTCCTGAAGCTGCAGCGCATATTCGCTCTGCTTTCTACGCATGTTCTGCTTTTGGTTGCGGTGGGTTTCCTTGTGGATGCCCATAACAGCCGGAGAGATCTTGAGGGTCTTGCATCTCTTCAGGACAGGCTGCTTGTTTGTAGCCATGAATCAATTCCTCCTTGTTTGATGATTAGACGCGTCTTCTCTTGGGAGGACGGCATCCATTGTGGGGAATCGGGGTGACATCCTTGATCATGCTGACCTCGAGTCCCGCCGCCTGCAGCGCACGGATGGCAGCCTCACGGCCGGAACCGGGGCCCTTGACGTACACTTCAACGGTCTTGAGTCCGTGCTCCATCGCAGCCTTCGCAGCAGTCTCCGCAGCGGTCTGGGCAGCGAAAGGAGTAGACTTTCTCGAGCCTCTGAAACCGAGCCCGCCGGCCGAGGCCCACGAAAGGGCATTGCCCTGGGTATCGGTGATGGTGACGATGGTGTTGTTGAACGTAGA
>CASEBP010000096.1 GCA_949285275.1 uncultured Oscillospiraceae bacterium
ACCAGTTTATTATATCGGATGCCGGAGTCTTTGTCAATTGGTTTGCGAAATAAATTTCCCAGCGGCCCCTCCGGAGGCATTGGGAGTCCGGAGGGGCCGTTGAGATCAAAGCGACAGAAGGATCTCACCCTGAAGCGAGAGGGTCACCGCACGCCAGGGGATGATCTTACCGCAGTCGCGCAGCGCCAGCCGGAGGGCCTGCTCCAGTCCGCCGCAGCAGGGGACCTCCATCCGCACCAGCGTCACGCTTCGGATGTCGTTGCGTGCGAGGATCTCGGTGAGCTTCTCCTGATACTGCGCCGAATCGAGCTTGGGACAGCCGATAACGGTGGTATGCCCCGCCATAAAATCCCGATGGAAGGAGGCGCAGGCATAGGCGCAGCAGTCGGCGGCAATCAGCAGCTTAGCCCCATCAAAAAACGGCGCCTGAACGGGAACCAGCTGGAGCTGAACAGGCCACTGCCGCAGCTCGCCGGGCAGCGGCCGTGCGGGGTGATTCTGCGGCGCCGCCGAGGACGGATCGGGGCGCTTATCGGTAAGGCTGCGGACGGCCGCTCCCGGACAGGTGTGTGGCGGGGCGGCGGAGGGCGCCGCAGGGCGGGCCATCCGCTCGGCCACCGCCGCTTCATCGAAGGGAGCCGCCTCCCGCCGGACGACCGACAGCGCGCCGACCGGGCAGTTGGGCAGGCAGGCGCCGAGGCCGTCGCAATAGTCGTCCCGTACCAGCGCGGCCTTTCCATCGATCATCGCGATCGCCCCTTCATGGCAGGCTTCGGCACAGGCGCCGCAGCCGTTGCAGCGTTCGCGGTCTATCTCAATAATATTTCGGATCATCGCAATTCCTCCTTCAACTTCTTGACCTGACGGGACAATCATACTATAGTGGAAGCGAAAAGTATGTTGGAAATCCAACAAACCGGGAGGAAAGTATGAAGAATGATTTTCCAGGGCCGGTGCCCGCGCTTTTTCGGGGCATCGAGGCCGGGCAGCTGGACGGGCTGCTTTCCCTGCTTGGCGCGCGCCGGCGGGACTATCTGCGCGGGGAAACGGTTCTCCGTCCGGGGGACCCCTGCCGGATCGGCATCGTACTGACCGGGCAGGTTCAGATTATCCAGGAGGATCTGTGGGGGGGACGTACGGTCATCGGTCTGGCCGAAGCGGGAGATCTGTTTGGGGAGGCGTTTGTCTGTGCGGGGGAGAGCGAGATGCCGGTCGGGGTATGCTGCGCGTCGGAGAGCAGCATCCTGCTGCTGGATGGCGCCGCTCTGTTTCTCAACGGACAGCAGCCCCCCGCCGCCGGGATACTTCTGCACAACCTGCTGCAGATTGTTTCGGCCAAAGCGGTGGGGCTGATCCGCAAGAACTTCGTTTTGTCCCGGCGCAGCACCCGGGAGAAGCTGCTCTCCTATCTCTCCGCACAGGCCTCGCAGGCGGGGAGCCGCGAATTCTCCATCCCCATTGACCGTCAGCAGCTTGCCGACTATCTGGCGGTGGAGCGCAGCGCCATGTCGGCCGAGCTGGGGAGGCTGCGGCGGGAAGGGGTACTGGAGACCCGCCGCAACCGCTTTGTGCTGCATCTTCCCGATCAAGGGGGATAAAAAAAGCGCCCCATCGGCGGATGGGGCGTTTTCTGTCGCGGCAGAAAGGGCTCAGGGGGCGAACTCCACCGTTGTGGAGTTGATGACGACGTCGGTTTCGGGTTTATCGTTGTCATCGGTCGCAACCCGGGCGATGGCGTCGACCACATCCATCCCCTCGATAACCTGGCCGAAGACCGTATGCTTGTAATCCAGATAGGGGGTTCCGCCCACCTCGATATATTTTTGCATCGCGGCGCCGAAGCGGGCGCGCATGTCGTCGGTAATCCCCTGCTGCATCGTCTGCTGGAGGCCGGCGTTAAGCTCGTCGACAAAGGCCTGCAGCTCGTCCTGCGAGGCGCCGGACTCGGCCTTCTCATACATCTTCATCGTCGCCTCATAGACCGCTTTGTTGAGGTAGATATTCTGCAGCAGCACCTGGTCGGCGTTCTCCTCGGTGACCCGGGACGTGCTGTCGGGATACTCGGCGGCGCCGTCCTGGACGATAAAGAACTGGCTGCCATTGGTGCCGTAGCCGGCGTTAGCCATCGAAACGGCGCCGCGGAAGTTATGCAAGAACTCGGAGAACTCGTCCTCAAACGGCGTTCCCCAGATACTCTCGCCGCCGGTTCCGTCTCCGGCGGGATCGCCCCCCTGAATCATAAAGCCCTCAATCACCCGGTGGAAGGTCAGGCCGTCATAATAGCCCTCCTGGCAGTGGGTGACGAAATTCTCCACCGTCTTGGGGGCCGCCTGTGGGAAGAGCATCATCCGGATATCCCCCATCGTCGTATGCAGGGTAACAATGGGGGTGCCGCTCTCGGGATCGGCGAACTGCGGCAGATAGCCGGTTTCCCAGCCGGTGGTATCGGAGGGTGACGAAGAGGGGCCAAAAGACGCGGCGCCGGATTGCGACGGGTCGGAAGACGTGCTGTTCTGGGCGCAGCCGGCCAGCAGCAGGCACCCCGCGCTCATCAGTGCAATCAATCGTTGCAGATACATGAGAATCCATTCCATCCTTTGCTTTAGTCTGCACCGGTATCCAACGCAGGAACCGGATGTCATATATTGTAGCACAAACGGCCGCGGAAAAGGAGACAAAATTGTGGCCAAAAGATGTCCGCCGTATCACGGATCCGGGGGAACCGGGCGGGATTTTCCGGAGATCGCGGTGACCCGCAGCCGGAGGATGACCACCCGGCCGAGCGCCTCGTCCGAGAAGGCGCCGGAATCCTCTCCCCCGTAATGGCGCATCAGTGCCGCAAGGGCGCGGCGTTTCTCCTGCGGATCCTCGACCCGTGCGAGCAGGCCCTCGCCGATCACGCTCTCATAGGCCATTCCCCAGCCGCACGGCTGATCCGCCCTAACCAGCGACAGCATCCGGTCCGCCTCAAAGGCGACGGCCGGATTGCGGTCGAGGAGGGTCAGCTTTCGGCCCTGGGCCGCGCAGTGGAAGTAGAGCAGCAGCGAGTCCCCCTCCTGCACGATACCGAAGCTCATCGGCACCAGATAGGGGGCCGGATGGTCGGCAAAGGCGAGCCGGCAAACCTCGCAGCGTTCCAGGACCTCCACCGCCTGCGGGGCCGTCAGGGCGCGGTCCTGCCTTCTGATCGGATACTGCATCACGACACCTCCCTTGCTGCCGGGCGCGGGGCCCGGCCGTCCCGGTCATTCCAGGACATAGATGTTGACAATTTTTCTGCCGTTGAGGGCGCTCTCGACATAGGTCTCATAAAAGAGATCCACATCGATGATATTCTGCATCAATCCAATGCCGGTATCCGCCGCCACCGCAAAGCCGTAGACAAAGCTGCCGTCGGCGCTGGCGATATACAGCTTGCTGCCATAAGGGATTTCCTGGGCGCGAACCGCGACCGATCCGTCGTACAGCTTCATCCGGCTGGCGCCCCAGGCGCCGGCCCGGGCGCTGTAGCCGGTGGCGACCTGATTGGTCAGCACCTTTTTATACCGCACCGGAACGCCGTTGGCGTCGAGCGGGATGCCGAAATCCAGGTCGGAAACCGGCTCGCCGGCCGCGCCCCGCAGGACCAGCTGGTTGACCGGCTGTTTGACCGTCACCGTCTCGCTGAGCTCCCGCGCCATCAGCACCCCGTCGACCACCCGGTCCACATAGGTCAGCACCTGTTCCCCCTCCTGTCCGGAGATGAGCGTCCGGGTACGGCCCTGACGGATCAGCGAGTGTTCCTTATACTCGGTCTCATAGGGGATGCTGCGCTGCACCACCGTAGTTTCCAATTCCACCCGCCGGATGACGATCCGGTCGTTGGGGGAGAGGTAAAGCACCGGGGAAAGGTTGATCTCGTCATACTCCCCGAGCTGAATCCCCTCCTGCCGCAGCAGCTCCCCGACCGTCATCTCGGTGGTCATCAGGGCGCGGGTCACCCCGTCGACCTGAATGGTGACCGGGAAGGCGCGGTCGATACGGATGACCCCCATCTTTCCTTCGAAGCCGGAAAAGTCCACCGAATCGAAGGCCATCGTCACAATCCCGTTGTCGTCGAGGATCTTTTCCGGCTCCCGGCGCAGGGTATAGCGGACGGTCGTCGTCTCGCCGTCCCGGATATAGACAGTCCGCATCTGGTCCGACACATAGAAAACGATACCGGACAGCGCAAGGCTCAGGCAACAGACCCACAGGGAGCGTCCCCTGAGCGTGCGGCGCAGGTTCCGGACCGTTTCGGCGCATCGTCGTTTGATCTCCGTCATGCAATCCACCTTATCGTTTTTGTTGCAGCCCACCTTAAGGATTTTGGAAAATTCTCATCCATCTTATTCATTTTCACCGGGATTGTCAAGCGAAATCCCGGCAAAACGTCCCCTGCCTCTCCGCGAAAAGCGCGGCATTTGGTCGGGATTTTTGATTATTTGAATAAAATTATTCCCCAAAGTGCCAAAAATCTTTCCCTTTTTCCCAAAACAATCCGAAAAAGCTTCGTCATTTTCCACAACGGTAAACGGTTGGCATTCTGACGCCGTTTTTTCGGATTTCCCGTCCTCCCCGGCTTGATAAAGCGGCCGCCCGTTTTCCGGATCATGCAAGGGCCAAAAGGCGGGGAAGGCCAAAAAAAGGACCGGCCGGTGAAGCGGACGGTCCTTCTCTGTTTAAAGGCGCTGAAAGCCCGGCGCGGCTCTAACGGCGGCGGCCACCGTGTACCGGGAAAACCGTCTCACTGCGGTACTCCTTTCCGCGTCGGCGCCGTTCAGAAGAACATATAGAGAATGCACTTGATGTTGCCGTTATACAGCTTGCGCCGCCGGCTTGCGGGGCGGCCGAACAGGTGTTCAAACTGCTCGTGCGGGCTGATGATGTAATAGCTTCTCCCCTCGCCCGGCGCAAACACCTGCCCCATCGTACGGTAGAGGGCTTCGGCCTGCTGAAGCGTCAGCATCCGCTCCCCATAGGGCGGATTGGTCAACAGGACGAACGGGTGCTGCGGGGGGGTGAAGTTGCAGATATCCTCGGCCCGGCAGGAGACCTTCTGCCGGATACCCGCCCGCTGGGCGTTGGCCAGCGTCAGCGCGACGGCCGCCGGATCGATATCCGAGCCAACGGCGCGGAAGGCAGCGCTGCGCCGCACCTGTTCAAAGCTCTCCCGGCGCTCCTCCTGCCAATCCTGCGCGGGGATGAGGCCCCAATGCTCGGCCGAGAAGTGCCGCCGCAGGCCGGGGGCAATCCGCAGCGCCTTTGTCGCCCCCTCGATCAGCAGTGTTCCCGAGCCGCAAAACGGGTCAAGCAGCAGGGTATTTTCCCGCACCCGCGCGAGATCCGCGATACCGGCGGCCAGCGTCTCCTTGATCGGCGCGGCGTTGGCCTCAGGGCGGTAACCCCGCTTATGCAGGCCGCTGCCCGAGGTATCGAGCATAATGCTGGCGGCATTTCGCAGGATAGAAAACTGGACCTGATGCACCGGGCCGCTCTCCTCCAGCCAGCTGACCGAATAATGTTCACCCAACCGTTTGGCGATCGCCTTTTTAATGATCGACTGGCAGTCCGGGACGCTGTGGAGCTTGGAATTGAGGGCCCACCCTTTGACCGGGAAGGCGTCCTTTCTTCCGATAAAATGCTCCCAGGGGAGCTGATAGACCCCTTCAAAAAGCTCCTGAAAGGACTCGGCGTGGAAGCCGCCGACCACAATCAGCACCCGTTCCGCCGTCCGCAGCAGCACATTGGCCCGTGCGATCATGCGGGGCGTCCCTTTGAAGCAGACCCGTCCGTCGGTCACCTCGACATCCTGTCCGCCCATCCGCTTGATTTCACCCGATAAAACGCTTTCCAGCCCAAAGAGACAGGGGCAGGCGATCGTCAGAAAAGCCATTTTCCCTTCCTTTCAAACGGCGGCAGTGCCCTTGTGGAGCACTGCCGCGAAAAAAACTGTGCCGATATCTGGGAACCGGTCAGCGGATCGGTTCAATCAGACCGTAGCTGTCGCCATGACGTCTGTAAACGATGTTGAGCTCGCCCGAATCGGCGTTTTCAAACAGGAAGAATTCATGGCCCAGCATATTCATCTGGAGGATCGCTTCATCCACCGCCATCGCGTGCACCGGGAACTTTTTATGCTTAACCAGGTTATAGGTAGCCTCAGGCTCGGCCGCCTCCTCCGGGGCGAGGTCCTCAAAGGCGCGGGCCCTGAAGCGGGATTCCAGCTTGGATTTATTTTTAACGATCTGCTTAAAGAGCAGATCGCAGACAGCATCTAAGGAATCGGAACGGTCTGCGGTCGTTTTCTCCGCACGGAAAATCATGCCCCGATAGGTAATCGTCATTTCGACTGTTTCCCGCTCGCGTTCGTTGGTGACCGTGACGACGGCTTTCGCCTCATCATCGAAAAACCGGTCGAACTTTTTGAGCTTTTTCTCGACCTTTTCGCGGAAAGAATCCTTCACCGTGGTTTTCCTTGCCGTAATCGAGATATTCATAGAGTTACCCCTTTCCTTTGATCCAACGGGTGGACCATTGATGAGTATTCGCCGGTTTCAGTATAACACAAAAAAGCAATTTTGACAAATAAAACTTATCCTCTTACCATTTTTCCGTTGACAAATACCGAAACAGGCCGTTCCAGACCGGACAGGGGGTCCGCGGGATACAGGACGAGATCGGCATCCTTCCCGGGGGCGAGGGAGCCGATGCGGCCGTCCATCCCGATGATCTCGGCGGGGGTCAGGGTCACTGCGCGCAGCGCCTCCTGGCGGGACATGCCTTCCCGGTGGCAGAGCGCCGCCGACAGCATCAAAAACTCCTGCGGAAGCTCGGGGTGATCGGTGCAGAGCGCGACCCGGATCCCGGCCCGGCAGAGGACAGCCGGCGCACTGCGCGACAGCGACGCCAGTTCCGGCTTGCTGCGGCTTGCGATCACCGGCCCGCAGATGACCGGGATACCGAACCGTGCAAACCGCGGGGCGATCCGATGCCCCTCGGTGGCATGGACGATCGCGCCGTGCAGGGAAAACTCCTCCATCAGGCGGGCCGCGGTGAAGATATCGTCCGCGCGGTGCGCGTGGATATGCACCGCCATGCTGCCCTGCAGGACCGGCAGCAGGGCCTCGGATTTGGCGTCATATTCGGGGGGATCCAGGTCGCCCTCCTCGTCCTCCTCGGCCCGCCGCAGGTCCTCCAGATACCGTCTGGCGCGGGACAGCTCCTCACGGATCAGCGCGGCGGTCGCCATCCGGGTGGACGGCAGCTGGGAGCGGGGCGCATAGGTACCCTTCGGGTTCTCCCCCAGCGCGAATTTCATCGCCGCGGCGGGGGAAAGCAGCATATCGTCGACACAGCAGCCGTCGGTTTTGAGGACCGCCGCCTGGCCGCTGATCGCGTTGGCGCTGCCGGGCCCCGAAAGGACGGTAGTAACGCCGTAATCGAGCGCCTCGCGAAAGCCGCGGTCCAGCGGATTGATCCCGTCGATCGCCCGCAGCTGCGGGGTCACCGGATCGGCGATCTCATTGCCATCATCCCCCTCGACCCCCATCCCGTCCCCGAAGAGGCCCAGGTGGCTGTGGGCGTCGATCAATCCCGGCAGCAGCCATCCGCCGCGGGCATTGAGGATCTCCTCCCCCGGTTCGGCGCCTGCGAACAGTGCCATCTCCCCGAGGGCGTCGATGCGGCTTCCCCGGATCCGAAGGAAGCCGTCCTCGATCTCCTCCCGGCAGACCGGCACAAGATGAACATGTGTAATCACCATAAGCATTCCCCTTTCAGACAAGCAGGCCCGCCATCCGTGAAATCAGCCGTCACAGCATGATTTCAGGGACAGCGGGCCGAATAGGATCTCGAGGCCGCAGGGAAGCGGTTAACGTCCGTGACGTCTCAGGCCGGAGCTTCCGCGTTTTCCATCCAGGTTACGCCGGATATCCGACATCTTGTCGTCGCTTCTCTGCTTGAAATGACTGAGCATCTCTTCAAAGGTCTGCGGTGCGGCGGGTCCTCTGCTGTAGTCAACCGGTGCAGCGCAACGGCGCGCAGGCGCAGGACGGCGGGAAGCGGCCGGGCGATGGGACTCGGCGGCATTCTGCTGCTCCGCAGGGAGCGCCTTTTTGATGGACAAGTTGATCCGCCCTTCGGGGGTCACCGCCAGGATCTTCACCCGGACAGACTGATTTTCAGAAATAAAATCCCGGATCTCCTTGACGTATGTAGCCGCGACCTCGGAGATATGAACCATACCGGTTTTCCCGCCGGGCAGCTCCACAAAGGCGCCGAATTTCGTAATGCCGGTGACTTTTCCTTCAACAATCGCTCCGACTTCCAGAGTCATAAGTGAACAGATCCTCCCAATCATTTGTAAGCTGATAAATTTGCAGAACGTCAGCCGCCCGAGCGGTCGATGAAGATCTTCTCGTCGGGGTAGGCATATCCGAGCTTATCGCGGGCGATCCGCTCGATATACTCCTTGTCATTCTCCCCGTCAAGCATCCGTTCGGTTTCGGCGTTGATCAGCTTCTGCTGTTCGACATTCTGCTGAAGGGCCAAAAGCTCACGGCGCTTGGAGGTAACCTCCACCTGCATCCCAATCAGAGAAACGGTCACATAAACCGCGAAGCCGAGCACTGCGAGCCGGGTCAACCAGCTGGAACGATGTTTGCGTTTCCTGGCCATTGCATTGCTCCTCCCCTTCTCTGTTCTAGCTGCAGGGCAGACGGCAGCCCCACGTCCTGCTGTTCTTGCATTATACAATAAAACAGGGCGCGGTTTCAAGCGGA
>CASEBP010000097.1 GCA_949285275.1 uncultured Oscillospiraceae bacterium
CGAATACGACTACACGATCAATGGAGCCGACGGCTCGATCCTCGATTACGACGTTGAGCGCCATGACGGCAGCGGCTACGGCTCCAATGCCGACATCGGCGAGGCCGCCGCAAAATCCGCCGCCTACAAGCACGCCGGGGTCTCCGCCTCGCAGGTCTCGGGCGTAAAGGTCGATCGGGATTACGACGACGGACGGCTCGAATACGAGATCGAGTTCTGGGTCGGACGGGTGGAATATGAGTACACCGTCGCCGGCGCGGACGGCACTATCCTCTCCTTTGAATCGGACAGCAACGATTAAATCCTTCCCCATCGGGCGGGACGTCCTGTGGACGTCCCGCCTTTTTCGCAGCTGCTGCGGGATTTTTCCGTTGCAACCGGCCGGGAAATATGCGATAATGTCCACGGAAAGCGGACGGTTTTGAACACTGCCATCCAACCCGGACAAAGGAGGAATCCCGATGATCGTCCGCGAATACCGCGCGGCATTTGCATTTTTCCGGCAACATCTGCGCCTGATGGCGGCGGCTGCATTGCTCTTTATTTTGGGCACCCTCGCTGCCGCTGCCGCCCTTTGGATCGCCTGCGAGCGGAATCCCTCTCTTCTTGCATCGCTGCTGCAGCAGATGGGCACCTTCTTTGATGCAAAGGATCTGTCCGGTCCGGACGGACAGATCGCAGCATCCCGTCTCTTTTTGTCCAACTGCTATGCGGCTGCCCTCGCCTTTCTGCTCGGTATCCTCCCGCTGCTGTTTTTACCGGTCTGGCCGCTGCTGCTCAACGCGGCGCTGCTCGGCGCTGTTGCGGCCGCCGCGCTTAGGACGGGGATGCCCCCCGCCGCCCTGGCCGCCGCGTTGCTCCCGCACGGAATTTTTGAGCTTCCTGCACTCATCCTGAGCGATGGACTCGGCCTGGTCCTCTGCCGCTCGATGACCCGCCGGCTGCTGGGAAAAACCGAACCGCTGCCTTTCTGGGCGCTCGCTCACGAGCTGAGCCGGCTCTTTGTGCTGGGAGTGGTCCCGCTGCTCGCCGTCGCCGCTCTGATCGAAAGTTACTTCACCGGTTGGCTGACCGGATTCTTTCTCTGATCGTTCTGTAAGGAGGGATTCTTCTGGATATCAGCATCTTCAAGGCGGTTGGACCGATTATGATCGGCCCCTCCAGCTCCCATACCGCCGGGGCGGCCCGCCTTGCCCGGGTTGCCCGGCAGATTGTCGCCGCACCCTTTACCCATGTGCAGTTCGGGCTGCACGGCTCCTTTGCCAAAACCTACCGCGGTCACGGCACCGACCGCGCCCTTGTCGCCGGCGTCCTCGGCTTTCGGGAGGACGACGAGCGGCTTGCCGACTCCTTTGCGCTCGCACAGCAGGCCGGCCTGACCTGGGAATTCGTCGAGGCTGACCTTGAGGGGATGCATGAAAATTCAGTGCGGATGCGGTTTTCCCTCGCGGATGGCTCGATCCAGGAGATCATCGGATCCTCGATCGGCGGCGGACAGATCGTTATCCGCTCGATCGATGGCTTTGAAACCGAATACTCTGCCCAATCCAGCGCCCTGATTATCCGACAGTATGACCGGCCAGGGGTGGTCAGCGAGGTCTCCGGCGTACTCGCTGCCAACCGCATCAATATCGCTGTTATGCGGGTCTCCCGCAGTGCGAAAGGGGAAACCGCCTTCTGCGTCATTGAAACCGACGGCTGGATTCCGCCCGAAGTCGGATTGGCGCTGCGCGGGCTGCCCAATCTGATCAGCGTACGGATCATCAACCTTTCCGACCGGGAGGAATCGGCATGTACGGAAATTTAAGTGAACTGCTCGCCCTGGCCGTACAGAGGGGGAGCGCCCTCTGGCCAGTCGTCCTTGACAATGAGATACGGCTCTCCGGCCTCAGCGAAGAGGAGATCTTTTCCGAACTGGAGCGGCACTATCAGGTCATGACCGCCTCGGCCACCAAGGCGCTCGAACGCCCGATGCCCACCGCCCTCGGACTGATTTCGGGGATCACCGCCCCGCAATACCGGTACTCCCAGCAGAGCGGCGGACTGTGCGGACAGACCCTCAACCGGGCGATGGCCTTTGCCCTCTCCTGCAGCGAGGTCAACGCTTCGATGGGCAAGATCTGCGCCGCTCCCACCGCCGGCGCCTGCGGAATCCTTCCGGCCGTTCTGATGACGCTGGAACAATCTCTGCAGCTCGACCGTCACCAGGTACTCTGCGGCCTGCTCACCGCTTCGGGGGTGGGGGCCGTCATTATGAAAAATGCCACCGTCGCCGGAGCGGAGGGCGGCTGTCAGGCCGAATGCGGGGTTGCCGCTGCAATGGCCGCAGCTGCCGCCGTCGAGATGGCGGGGGGGAGCCCTTCACAGGCCCTCGACGCCGTCTCCTTCGCGCTGATGAACTCGATGGGACTGGTCTGCGATCCGGTCGCCGGGCTGGTTCAGGTGCCCTGCGCCCAGCGCAACGCCTCCCAGACCGCCAATGCACTGCTTTCGGCCGACCTTGCACTGGCCGGCATGAAAAGTCCCATTCCCGCTGATCAGACCGTCGATGCGATGTACCGGGTCGGCCGGCAGCTGCCCAGCGAGCTGCGGGAAACCGCAATGGGCGGCATCGCAGTGA
This sequence comes from uncultured Oscillospiraceae bacterium, assembly GCA_949285275.1. GTDB lineage: Bacteria > Bacillota > Clostridia > Oscillospirales > Ruminococcaceae > Yanshouia. The sequence goes on from CASEBP010000097.1 coordinate 2,621, forward strand.
CCGAAGCCGGGCGGGAATTTGCCCGCCGCCTGCGCGACGAACAGGACTGAAATACCACAGCTGACAAAAACAGGGACCGGGGTGACCCGGTCCCTGTTAAATTGGACAGTTTTTAAATTTTGTCAAATTTAGATTTCTTTTTTCAACATGATTGTGCATTTTAAGGTAATATGCTATACTATTCCCATCCACCATTCAACCGAAAGCAAGGAGGTCGTTCTGATGCGGTTTCAAGCCACCATCCTCATTGACAACCAGACACAATCCGACGCCCTGATCGCAGAACATGGGCTGAGCATCCTTGTCACTGCACAGGACGGCTACCGCTTTCTCCTTGATGTCGGGGACAGCGGCGCCTTTCTGAAAAATGCAGATACCCTCGGCCTCGATCTCAACGGACTGGATGCGGTCGTCCTCAGTCATGGCCACTATGACCACACCGGCGGCCTGATGGATCTGGTTGAGCAGCGGGTCCCACCCAAGGAGATCTATTTCGGCTCCTTCTTCTTCGCCCCCCGCTACCGGCGGGAGCTTGGGCGGATGCGGGGCATCTCGGCGCGGATTCAGGAGATCGACCTGATGAAAAAACGGCTCAACTACTACATGCTCAACCCCTCCACCTGCTACCCGCTGCACGAGGGAATCTGGCTGATGACCGGCTTCTCCCAGACCAACCGGTTTGAAACCCCGGTCAAGGCAATGGTCCGGCGGATCGGCGATGAACTGATCCCTGATGACTTTTGTGATGAGATTGCCGTCATTCTTGATGGAGAGAAGTCGCTGACCATCCTCAGCGGCTGTTCCCACAACGGGGTAATCAATATCTGCCAGCGGGCCTCCTCCTACTTCCAGCGCCCGGTGAGTGCCTTCCTCGGCGGCACCCACCTCACCGACGCCGAACCTGCCCGGATCCGGGCTACCGTCCGGGCGCTCGACGCCCTCGGACTGCGGAAGGTCTGCGCCTGTCACTGCAACGGGGAGGAAGCTTCGGCCATCTTCGCCCGGGAGCTGCACAGCTATCAGCCGGTCTGCGCCGGATCAACGGTCGAGTTCTGAATCGGGCGGGGAAACCCCCTTTTCTGAAACCTGCAATCATCAAAGTCCCTCTGTTTTCAAAAAGGCTTCGGAGTTAACCGCTCCGAAGCCTTTTGATTTGGGTATCTCATGCCATCCCCCGGATCAGATAAAGCAGGCCGTTTTTCTCCCCCGCATTGAGGGCGGAAAGGGCATCCAGCTCCGCTTCAAACGATGCGGCGCCCCCCTGAGCATATATGACGCTCAACGCATCATGATACAGGGCCACAAAATCCTCCCGCTGGCCGGTGATCTCCACCGCCGACACGCCGGGCCAGAGGCCAGCAGAAAAGCCTGCCATGACGCCAACTACCTGTTTCATTTTGATCCTTC
>CASEBP010000098.1 GCA_949285275.1 uncultured Oscillospiraceae bacterium
GAATCAATCTCCCGCGGCGGGCAGCCCATCGCCGCGAGCACATGGCTCTGCGCGCCCTTCGAGCAGGCCGATCCGCTCGAAAGGTAGATTCCCTCAGCGGCCAGCGCGTGAAGCATCGTCTCGGAACGGTAACCCACCACCGACAGGTTGAGCAGAAACGGCGAGCTGTTCCGCGGGGAGTGGAAGACAATGCCCTCTTTTCCCTCAAGCCGGGCCCGAACTTCCGCCCCGACCGCCGCGGCGATCGCCCGGTTCTCCTCGAGATGGGAGACGGCGTTCTCCGCCGCCAGCCCGAGCGCGGCGATACCGGCGACATTTTCCGTCCCGGGGCGCAGCTTCTCCTGCTGTTCCCCGCCGAAAAGCTGTGGCAGGATCCGCACCCCCGGGCCGAGCGCAAGAGCGCCGCTGCCCTTCGGGCCGTGGATCTTGTGCGCCGAGACGGTGATCATATCCAGCCCGAGCGCCGCCATCGAAAAGGGATGTTTGCCGAAGGCCTGCACCGCATCGGCGTGGATCAACGCATGGGGTGCGCGGCGGCGCAGCTGTGCGATAACCTGCGGATCGGCAAGCGGCTGAACCGCGCCGGTTTCATTGTTAACCAGCATCATCGAGACGAGAACCGTCTCCTCATTGCAGGCCTCGAGCAGCGCCTCGACCGGAACGGTCCCGTCCGGCCCCGGATCAAGAAAGACCGGTTCAAATCCCCGATTTTCCAGCTCACGGGCCGCCTCGAGGACCGACGCGTGCTCGACCGAGGTGGTCACGATCCTTCGGCCCCGGCGGCGCAGCGCCGACGCTCCGCCGAAGAGCGCCAGATTATTCGCCTCGGTCCCGCCGGAGGTGAAGAGGATCTTCCCCTTGTCCCGGCGCATCCCCAGCGCCCCTTCCAGCTGCCGCCGCGCCCGCTCGATCAGCCGCTGCGCCCCGACCCCACGGCTGTGCAGCGAAGACGGATTGCCGTACTCCTCACAGAGCACATGGGTCACCAGGGCGGCTACCTCCGGATCGGTCCGGGTGGTCGCGGCGTTGTCAAAATAGATTTCCTCCATCGCGCAACTTTGCCCCTTTTCATCAGATAACGGTTTATTATACCATAAATCCCCCCGGCAGGCAAGGTGACACCCCGTTGGATCAATGCCTGCCCTGCTCCTGCCCGGGCTTTTCCACCGGGTCCATTCCGATCGCAGGGCCGTCCTTGGGAAGAATCCCCTGACCGAGGAAGCTCGGAATAAAGGCACTGTCGGAGGCAGAAGGTTCCTGAATATAGCAGTCAAAGGCGCCCAGCGAGACAGCAAAGTCGACCAACGCCCGGTAGTGGCGGGGATTGACCAGCCGTCCCAGCTCGGGGAATCGGGCAGTGCAGCCCGGCATAGGGGTGAACTGGCTCATCAAACTCAGCAGGATCCGGCCGGAAAAACGCTCGGCCAGCATCCTGACCACCTGCATCGAATCAGCCAGCTGGCCGGGCAACAGCAGATGCCGCACCAGCACCCCGCGCACCAATAATCCCTTCTCGTCGAACTGCGGCGGTCCGGCCTGTTTGACCATCGCTTCGAGCGCCTCGAGGGCCCGCTCGGGATAGTCGGGCGCGGCGCTGTACCGGCCAGCCGGACGGGCCGAGGCGTATTTGAAGTCGGGAAGCCAGACCGACACCGTATCAGCCAGCAGCGCCACCGATTCGGCCCGCTCATATCCACCGCAGTTGCAGACAAACGGCAGAACCAGCCCCCCGTCCCGCGCCAACCGGGCGGCCGAGCGGATCTGCGGCAGATAGTGGGTCGGGGTCACAAGGTTGATGTTGTGAGCGCCCTGTTCCTGCAGCTCGAGGAAGATGGCGGCCAGCCGCTGCTCGTCAATACCGATCCCTGCCCCGCCATGACTGACCGGCTCATTCTGGCAGAAAACACATCCCAGCGTACAGTGGGAAAAGAAGACCGTCCCGGATCCCCGGCTTCCCGCGATACAGGGTTCCTCCCAGCGGTGCAGCGCCGCCCGCGCCGCCTCCACCTGTATCCCCGCCCCACAGTAGCCGCGTTCCCCGGCCATCCGGTTGACCCCACAACTGCGGGGACAGAGGGTGCAATGGGAAAGTAATTGTCGTTCGGTCTGATTCATGGCCCTCTCCTTTCCACAATGCCCCTATTGTAGCACCCTGCGGCGGTGCGCCGCAAGACACTGCGTCACCGTTTTGTCATCATTTTGCCGGTTGACAACTGACAACTTGTAGTGTATCATCAGGTTGTCAGTATAGTCCAATACAAAGGAGCCCTGTGGTATGAAAACAGCGTCGGCCAACCCCATCTACGCGCAGATTGCGTTTGACATCGCCTCCAAAATCGCCTGCGGTGAAATCCGGGAAAAGGAACGATTTTCGGGGCGCTCACTGATGGGTGCACAGTACCGTGTCTCCCCTGAGACAATCCGCCGGGCAATGCGGCTGCTCTGCGACATGGGCATCACCGAGATCCAGGAGAATGTCGGCTCGGTCGTCCTCTCCCGCAAGCGGGCGCTTGAATATGTCGAACAGTACCGGGCGGGCAGCGACATCACCCGCCTGAAAGGGGAGCTCCGCACGCTGCTCGAACAGCGCGACCGTCTCAACGCCCAGATCGACGAAACCTACCGCAGCCTTCTCGACCTGTGCGAGCGTTTCCGGCACAGCGACCGGCTCCGCACCTATGAATTCCCGCTTCCCGCCGACAGCCCCGCCGTTGGCCGGGATATCGGCACCCTGCAGTTCCGCCAGCAGACCGGCGCCACCGTCGTCGCCATCCGGCGCGGGGATGACCTGCAGCTTTCGCCCGGGCCGGGCTTCCGCTTTGAGGCGGGGGACACGGTAATCATCGCCTGTGAGATCGCCCAGATTGCCCAGGTTTCATCGCTGCTCGGCTGCGCTCCCGCCTGACGAATTCTGGATATTTTTTCCTTTTAACTGGATTTCTTTAGGGAATATTAACAGAAAATGGCGGTTTTTGCGGCGGTTTTGCCTTGAATTGATGACAACTTATGTGATATCATGAAGTTGTCATTCGAGAACCCCTGAACCAGAAGGACACCGTTATCCAAAGGCCCTTAACCGAAAGGAGTTATGGTATGAAAAAGTTCACTGCGCTACTTCTCGCCACCCTGCTGCTGATCGTGGCGGCCGGCTGTTCCGGCTCCTCCTCCTCCGCCCCTGCCTCGCAGGCTGCTGAACCGCAGGCGCCCACCGAAAAGACCGACCTGATCTTTGCCGACGTCGGCTGGGACTCGATCAAATTCCACAATGCTGTGGCCGGCCTGGTCGCTGAGAAGGTCTTCGGCTACACCTGGAGTGAAACCCCCGCCTCTACCCCGATCAGCCATGAGGCGCTGATCCAGGGAGAAATCGACGTCCACATGGAGGTTTGGACCGACAACCTGCCCGATTACCAGGGCGACGTCGATGCCGGCAAGCTGACCGAACTGGGGGTCAATTTTGACGACAATATTCAGGGCTTCTACATCCCGCGCTACGTCGCGGACGCCAACCCCGATCTGAAGTCGGTCGAGGATCTCAAGGACTACGCCGACCTTTTCCCCGACCCCGAATCTCCCGGAAAGGCCCGGATCTTCGGCGGCATCCCCGGCTGGGAGATCACCGAGATCATGGAAAAGAAGGTCCAGTACTACGGACTTGACGAACAGTACAACTATGTGATTCCCGGCTCGGACGCGGCGATGAACGCCACCATCATTTCGGCCTGGGACAAACAGGAACCGCTCGTCTTCTACTACTGGGAGCCGACCTGGCTGATGGGCCTGTATGATTTTGTCCTGCTCGAGGACGCCCCCTATGACGCCGCAACCTACCACGAGGGACAGACCGCCTGCCCGTCGGTGAGCGTCAATATCTGCGTCAGCAACGCCTTCGCGGCGAGCAATCCGGAATTCTGCGAATTCCTGTCGAAATATCATACCTCCTCGGCACTGACCAGCGAAGGGCTGGCCTATCTGCAGGAGAATGCCGGCTCGACCTACACCGACGCAGCCATCTGGTTCCTCACCGAGGGCCATCCCGAGCTGGTCGACCAGTTCCTGACTGCCGAACAGGCGGCGACGCTGCGCGAAGCGCTGCAGGCATAATATAAGACTGGGGTGATGAGAATGGAATGGTTGTTCAATTTTCCCTTTGAAATAAAGCCTGACCTCAACGCGATTGATTCGGCGGTGCGCGGCTTCGCCCTGTGGGCGGCGCCGGTGCTCGACGCCCTCAGCGGCGGCCTGATCTGGCTGGTCAACAGTATCGCCTGGCTGCTGAGCCATATTCCCTGGTTCCTGCTGATTGCCGGGGTATTTTTCCTGGGCTGGAAGGCCAGAAAGGATCTCAAAAGTGGTCTTCTCTATGCGGCGCTGCTGTTCCTGATCGGGGTCGTGGGCTACTGGGACGCCATGATCACCACCCTGTCGATCGTTCTTTCGGGCGTTTTGATTTCGCTGCTGATCGGATTGCCGGTAGGAGTCATCCTATCGACCTCGGTCCGGCTCAATAACCTCGCCCGTCCGATTCTTGACACGATGCAGACGATGCCGTCCTTCGTCTATCTGATCCCCGCGCTGCTCTTCTTTGGGCTGGGCTCCCAGTCGGGCGTCATCGCCACCGTCATCTACGCGGTGGTGCCGGTCATCCGTCTGACCAGCCTGGGTATCCGCCAGGTCGACCGCGAGGTGGTCGAAGCGGCCGCCTCCTTTGGCTCGACCCGGTGGCAGTCCCTCTTCAAGGTGCAGATCCCGCAGGCGATGCCCACCATTATGGCCGGCGTCAACCAGACGCTGATGATGGCGATGGCGATGGTCGTCACCTGCTCGATGATCGGCGCCCGCGGACTTGGCGTCGAGGTGCTCAACGCCGTCAACCGCGTCGAAATGGGACGGGGCATCCTTTCCGGCGCCTCGGTCGTCATCCTGGCGGTCATCCTCGACCGGGTGACCCAGGGCTGGTTCGGAAAGGAGGGGAACTGAGATGGCAAACACCCTGATTCAGGTAAAGAACCTCAGCAAGCTTTACGGTCTTAACCGGAGCGAAGCCGCCTCGATGATGCGGGCCGGCTCGGACAAGAATACCGTCTATCAGAAAACCGGGGTCACCGCCGCTCTCTGGGACATCAACCTGGAAGTCAAACAGGGAGAGATCTATGTCTTGATCGGGTTGTCCGGCTCGGGAAAGTCCACCCTGCTGCGGTGCTTCAACCGGCTCAACCGCCCCACCTCCGGCGAGGTCCTCTTTGAAGGCAAATCGCTCACTGAGATGAATAAAAAGGAGCTGCTCGAGTTCCGCCGCAACAGGATTTCGATGGTCTTCCAGTCCTTCGGACTGATGAGTCACCGTGACGTCCTCGGCAATGTCGCCTATGGGCTGGAGGTCAAGGGGGTCCCCCGCGCCGAGCGGGAAGAAAAGGCGATGAAGATGATCGAGATGGTCGGCCTCTCCGGTTGGGAGCACAAATCCTGCGCCCAGCTCTCGGGCGGCATGCGGCAGCGGGTCGGCATCGCCCGGGCACTTGCCAACGACGCCGAAGTACTGCTGATGGATGAGCCGTTCTCCGCCCTTGATCCGCTGGTGCGCCGGGAGATGCAGTTCGAGCTGCTCTCGCTGCAGCGCAAGCTGAAAAAAACCATCATCTTTGTTACCCACGACATCGATGAGGCCTTCAAGCTCGGAGATACCGTCTCGATCATGCGGGATGGCCGGATCATCCAAACCGGCACCCCCGAAGAGATGAGCACCAACCCCGCCGACGACTATGTCCGGGAATTCATCGGCTCAGCCGATAAGAGCAAGGTGCTGACCGTCAAAAACATCATGATGACCCCTGCCTGTATGATGCGGAGCCACGACGGCATTGAGCTGGCGATCCGGGAGATGCGGGCCAACGCCCTCTCGAGCATCTATGTCGTTAACGATGAGATGCAGTTTGAGGGAATCATCACCATCGCCCAGGCCATCCGCGCCCACCGCGAGCACCTGCGGCCTGCCGACGTCATGGAGCGGGAAATTCAGACCACCCACGGCGACGCCCTTATCGCTGATATCATGCCGGTCGCGGCCGAAACTCCCTTCCCGATCGCGGTGGTCGACGAGGAAAATCGGCTGCAGGGCATCGTCACCAAATCCAGCGTACTGACTGCCCTGATGTAAGGTTTGCTATTCGGCGACTGCTCCGCCCCGCGGCGGCGCGAAGCGCCTCTCTCACAAAAAACCTCCCGCCAAAAATGGCGGGAGGTTTTTGTGTAAACCGGCCTTTGGCCGGTTGCCGCGGGGCATTGAAAAACCGCTGCTTACTTCAAACCGGCGGTAATGATCGCCATCTGATAGACCTCATCGGCGTTGCAGCCGCGGGAGAGATCGTTGATCGGCGCATTGAGTCCCTGCAGGATCGGGCCATAGGCCTCGAAGCCGCCGAGCCGCTGGGCAATTTTGTAGCCGATATTGCCGGCATTGATATCCGGGAAGATGAAGGTGTTGGCCTGACCAGCGACGGGGGAACCCTTGCACTTGGTCTTGGCAACCACCGGCGAGAAAGCGGCATCAAACTGCAGCTCGCCATCAATCGCCAGCTCAGGCGCAGCCGCCTTGGCCTTGGCGGTGGCATTTCTCACCTTGTCGACGCTCTCTCCCTTGCCGGAGCCGAGGGTCGAATAGGAAAGCATCGCGATCTTGGGGTCGATATCAAAGATCTTGGCGGTGCGGGCGGTCTCGACAGCGATCTCGACCAGATCGTCCTCGGTCGGATCGATGTTGATCGCGCAGTCACCCATCGCATACTTCTCCTCCTTGCCATCCTTGCCGGTGCGGACCAGAATGAAGCAGGACGAGACGATCTTGTTGCCGGGCTTGGTCTTGACGATCTGCAGCGCGGGCCGAACGGTATCAGCGGTCGAATAGGTCGCGCCGCCGAGCAGCGCATCGGCCACCCCGATCTTGACGAGCATCGTGCCGAAATAGTTGCCCTTCGCCAGCGCGGCGCGGCACTCGTCGGCGGTCATCTTGCCCTTGCGAAGCTCCACCATCTTCTCGACCATCTCCTCCATCCGGGGATAGGTGGCAGGGTCGAGGATTTCCATCCCCTCAATGTCAAAGTTGCCGGCCTTGGCCGCAGCCTTAACCTCGTCGACCTTTCCGACCAGAATGCAGGTGAGCAGTCCGTCTTTCTTCAGGCGGGAGGCCGCCTCAAGGATCCGGGGATCGTGCCCCTCGGTGAAGACGATGATTCGGGGGTCGGCCTTCAGGGTAGCAATCAGCTTGTCAAACAGCATGGTACAGATTCCTCCGTTTTCTACATTTTGGGTGATCCCATACATCGTTATTATACACCCGCCGATTTGAAATCCTCAAGAGGATTGCGAAATTTCTCTGTTTTTTTCGTTCCCGGCCGCCGCGTCGGTGACAGCCCGGCGGTTTTGTGCTATGATGGCGGTAGCAACACCGCCGCTTGGCGGGAAACAGGAGGAATCCAGGATGGCCGCAACACTTGAAGAACTCGCCGTCTCGCTGGCTGACTGCCGCGGCTGCCGCCTCGCCGAGGGGCGCCGGCATGTCGTCTTCGGCACCGGGCCCGCCCATGCGCGGGTGATGCTGATCGGCGAGGGGCCGGGCCAGAACGAGGACGAACAGGGCCTGCCGTTTGTCGGGAGGGCGGGACAGCTGCTCGACCGAATGCTCGACGCCGTCGATCTCTCGCGGGAGCGCAACGTCTACATCGCCAATATGGTCAAATGCCGCCCACCCCAGAACCGGGATCCCCAGCCCGACGAAACGGAAGCCTGCCTGGGCTTTCTGCGGGAGCAGGTCCGTCTGATCCGCCCGAGGATCATCGTCTGCCTCGGACGAATCGCCGCGCAACGGCTGATCGACCCCAATTTCAAGGTAACCCGCCAGCACGGGGAATTCTTTGACCGCAACGGCACCTGGATGATGGGGACACTGCACCCCGCCGCGCTGCTGCGTAATCCCGCCCAAAAACCGGCTGCCTTTGAGGACTGGCTCGCCCTGCGGCAGAAGATCCTCGAGGTCTGCCCCGACGTCTATGCCGACCAACCAAAGGAGGATGTTTGCCGATGATCGCCATCGAACGCAACCGGATGCCAAAAACGCCCGACCACTATCTCTCCCTCTTCACCGCCGCCGAGGCTGCCCGCGCCCGGGCCTTTCACGAGAGCTTCCCGCAGTACTCCGTCACCCCGCTGGCCCGGCTCTCCCATCTGGCCGCGGCGCTCGGGGTCGGGGAGGTTTTTGTCAAAGATGAGTCCCATCGCTTCGGTCTCAATGCATTCAAGGTGCTTGGCGGCTCCTACGCGATCGGACGTCTGATCGCCCGGCAGCTCGGGCAGCCGATCGAAGAGACCGGCTACCATGTTCTCACCTCTCCCGACACCGCCGCCCGTCTCGGCCAGATGACCTTCTTCACCGCCACCGACGGCAACCACGGCCGGGGGGTAGCCTGGTCGGCACGGGAGCTGGGGCAGCGCGCCGTCGTACTGATGCCCAGGGGGACCTCCAGAAGCCGCTTTGAAAACATCCGCGCGCTTGGCGCTGAGGTCACCATCGAATCGCTCAACTACGACGACTGTGTCCGCAAGGCCGCGGCACTTGCGGCTGAAACCCCGCATTCCGCCGTCGTGCAGGACACCGCATGGGAGGGCTACGAAGAGACCCCCAATGCGATCATGCAGGGCTATGCCACCCTGGTCGACGAGGCACTCGAGCAGATGGCACAGGCCGGCTGCGAAGGTCCCACCCATGTCTTCGTACAGGCCGGAGTCGGTTCACTTGCCGCCGCGGTGCAGGGGATCCTGGTCAACCGCTTCCCCCAAAATCCGCCGCGGCTGGTGGTCGTCGAATGCGACGCGGCCGATTGCTTCTATCGCTCCGCCCGGCAGGGGGATGGCCGTCCGGTCGCGGTGGGCGGGAACCTCTCGTCGATGATGGCCGGTCTCTGCTGCGGCGAGGTCAATCCTGTCGCCTTTGAGCTGCTGCGAAACCACGCCTTTGCCTTCGCTTCCTGTTCCGACGAGGTGTCGGCGCTGGGCATGCGGATCCTCACGGCGCCGCTGCGCGGAGATCCGCGGGTCATCTCGGGCGAAAGCGGCGCGGTCGGCGCCGGACTGCTTGCCTCCCTCTGCCTGTTGCCCGAACACACCTCCCAGCGGGAACTGCTCGGCATCGGCTCTGATTCCCGGGTCCTGCTCCTCTCCACCGAAGGGGACACCGACCCTGTCCGCTACCGTTCGGTCGTCTGGGGCGGTGACCTGTCGGTTCCCGTTTGATTTCCCCCACATACAATCAGGCGCGAAGGCCAACAGCCTTCGCGCCTTTTTCTGTCTTGTCCGACGTCAGCGGGCGTCCGCCACCCCGGCGGTGATATGATTTCGCCAGCGGCGCAGTGTGCCCAGACAGCTCTCATGCACCGTTCCCTTGAGGTTGGAGCGGAACAAAAAGCAGGTGAACTGCAGCAGGGAGCTGATACCAAAGACCGCCATCACCGTTCCGATTCCGACTGGCGCCCCCATCAGCCAGCCACAGAACAGCACCGCTCCCTCGATGCCGCCGCGGATCAGGCCGATCCGGGCGTTGGGGAACCGGCGGGCGAGCGCCAGCATCAGCGAATCGCGTGGGCCGCCGCCCATCCCGATCGGGATGTAGAGGACGGTGCCGACGCACATAAAGAACTGCCCGACCAGCATCATCAGGACGCCCGGGCCGAAGCTCTGGAGGTAGGGCACGAGGTTGAAGCTCTCGAGGATGTCCACCCCGATCCCGATCAGCAGTGTATTGAGGACGGTAGCGACCCCGAATTTTTCCCGAAAGAAGCCGACCGAAATCGCCATGACCGAGAGTCCGGTCAGAATATTCATCAGTCCGTAGGTCTTTCCGGTGATCCCGGCCAATCCGACCGCGAAGGCGTCCCAGGGCGCCAGCCCGACGTTGGCATGGATACTCAGATAGATTCCGAACGCGCAAACAGCAAAGGCTCCCACCATCCGGGCCAGCCTACCGATCTCCTGAAGCCAAAATTTCATGACACTTTCTTATCCCTTTCCGTCTTGCTTCTGTGACGCCAGATAGGCGCCTCTGCCCATCCGATAGAGGTCGTTTCCCTCGCAGTCGAGGGCGACGACTGCCGGAAAATCCTCCACCTCGAGGCGATAGATCGCCTCCGACTGCAGCTCGGGATAGGCCACCAGGCTGCAGGAGCGCACCGTCGAGGCCAGCAGGGCCCCGGCGCCGCCGATCGCCGCGAAATAGACCGCATGGTGCCGCACGATCGCGTCGGCCACCGCCGGGGAACGAAGCCCCTTGCCGATCATACCGCGCAGCCCCGCCTCCTCGAGCAGCCGGGGGGCGTAGGCGTCCATCCGGTAGCTGGTGGTGGGACC
>CASEBP010000099.1 GCA_949285275.1 uncultured Oscillospiraceae bacterium
CGAGATCGCCCGCCTCGGGGTACGGATGGGCGCCCGCACCGAAACCTTCGCCGGCCTGGCGGGGGTCGGGGACCTGATCGTGACCTGCTGCTCGCAGCATTCCCGCAACCATCGCTGCGGAGTATTTGTTGGGCAGGGGATGACCGTTCCGGAGGCAATCAACCGGGTCGGTATGACCGTCGAAGGGGTGACCGCGGCCCTCTGTGCCCATGAGCTGGCCGAAAAGCTGGGGGTCGAGATGCCGATCACCGAGCAGATCTACCGCCTGATCCAGGGAGAGGTCACCGCCGCCCAAGCGGCCGCTGCCCTGCTGGGCCGCCCCCTGCGCCACGAGAGCGAATCCAACTGGCTGGGCGATCTGCACTGAACCGCAGGCAGGGGACCGAAAACGGCCCCCTGCTTTTTGAAAGGGAGGAATACCGATGATTCAGACCGCCAACCGACGCCGCGGTGCGATTGAATTGCGCCTGCAGGAGCTTGAAGCGCGTGAACGGGAACTGATCGGCCGACCGGGACCGGACCGAAACGCCGGTACGGCAATCGAGGCGAAGATCCCGCCATCGCTCCGCCAAACGCTAAGCGACGCTTTTGCCAAAAGTGTGGCGCTGCTGCTGAATGCGGGGCTTCCGGGGCAGGCGGCCTCCTGTCCCGGCGGGAAACCAGATGAGGAACCCACCCTGCGCCGGATTCGGCAGATCGAGGCACAGGCAGCGCGGGGACATCTTGCGACCCAGGCACTTTCGGGGATCAGCGGGATCGGCATGGGCCTTTTTGGCATCGGTCTGCCCGATATTCCGATCCTGATCGGTACACTGATCCGCACCGCCGCACAAACCGCACACCGCTGCGGCTTTGGAACCGAAACGACCGGGGAGCAGCTCTTCCTGTTGCGGCTGCTGCGGACCGCCGTCGAAACCGGGGAAGTCCAACGCCGCCACCACACGCAGCTCCTGCTGTTGGCCGAACGGCTGGACGCCGGGACCCGGTTTGTCGGATCGCTCGATGAAGAGATCCGCCGCACCGCCGATGTTCTGGCCGGTGCGGTACTGCCAGCGAAGTTTGTGCAGGGCTTCCTGGTCATTGGAGCGGTGGGCGGAGCGGTCAACTTCCGGCTGACCGGCCGGGTGGCTGACTATGCTGCGCTGGTCTATGAAAAACGGCTGCTGCTGCGCCGGCAGCGGACCCTGCGGCAAGAGGACGCGCCTTGTCATGACGATTCGCCCTATACTGCGCCCGCATCAGATTCACAGCCCGAATAACAAAAAACTCCCGCGCCGACAAGCGCGGGAGTTTTTATTTGCCACAGCAGGAAGGATTACTTCTTGAGCCAGCTCATCATCTTACGCAGCTGGGCACCGACCGTCTCGACCGGATGGGCAGCCTCCATTGCCCGGGAAGCGAGGAACTTGGCGCGGCGGCCGGCACGGTTCTCAGAGATCCACTCGGAGGCAAAGGTGCCATCCTGGATCTCACGCAGGACCTTCTTCATCTCCTTACGGGTATCCTCGGTGATGATGCGGCGGCTGGTGCGGTAATCGCCATACTCGGCAGTGTCGGAGATGGAGTAACGCATCGCGGCAAACCCGCCAGAGTTGATCAGATCAACGATCAGCTTCATCTCGTGGACGCACTCAAAATAGGCCATCTCCGGCGCATAGCCCGCCTCGACCAGCGTATCAAAGCCGGCCTTCATCAGCTCGGTAACACCGCCGCAGAGCACCGCCTGCTCACCGAACAGGTCGGTCTCGGTCTCATCCTTGAAGGTGGTCTCGATGATGCCTGCACGGCCGGCGCCGATGCCGCAGGCATAGGCCAGTGCATACTCCTTGGCCTTGCCGGAAGCATCCTGCTCGACGGCGATCAGCGACGGAACGCCCTTGCCCTCGAGGTACTGGCTGCGGACGGTGTGGCCAGGGCCCTTGGGCGCGACCATGATGACGTCGACCCCCTTGGGCGGGATGATCTGCTTGAAGTGGATGTTGAAGCCGTGGGCAAACATCAGGACATTGCCCTCGACGAGGTAGGGGGCGATCTCCTCGGCATAGATGTCAGCCTGCTTCTCATCGGGGACGAGCATCATGACGAAGTCGGCTGCCTTGGCCGCCTCGGCGACGCTCATAACGGTCAGTCCGGCCTCACGGGCGCGCTGGCAGGAGCTGCTCTCGGGGCGCAGGCCGACGATCACCTTGACGCCGCTCTCCTTAAGGTTGAGGGCATGGGCGTGGCCCTGGCTGCCGTATCCCATAATTGCGACGGTCTTTCCGTCGAGCAGCGAAAGATTGCAGTCGGCATCGTAGAACATCTTGACCATGTGGCATCTTCCTTTCGATTGGTTGATTTTTTACTGTTTATGATCTCCGCGTTCCATTGCCGTAGCGCCGGTGCGGCACATCTCGAGGATGGGGTACTGGGAAAGAATTTCAATAAAGGCGTCAATCTTGTGAGGGGTACCGGTCAGCTCGATGACCATCGAGGCAACCGACAGGTCGACGATCTTGGCGCCATAGATATCGCAGATCTCGCGGATCGGGGAACGGGTGGTGTCATTGCAGCTGAGTTTGATGAGCAGCAACTCGCGGTAGAGGGACTGATCCGGGTCAAGGGCGTAAACGGCGAGGCTCTCCTCGAGCTTGGCGGTCTGGTGGATGATCTGGGAGAGGATATCCTCATCTCCCTGCACAACGACGGTCATCCGGGAGATGCGCGGGTCATCGGTGGCCGAAACGGTCAGCGACTCGATGTTGTAGCCGCGCCGGCCGAAGAGGCTGGCGACCCGGGCGAGAACGCCGGCATTGTTTTTGACCTTGACGGTAATGACATGCTTTTCCTGCATCGTACACCCCTCCTTACAGCTGGCTGACCACCGGGGCCGAGCGGTAGGCTTCTTTAACGGTGGAACCGCCGGGGATCATCGGCATGACCATCTCGTCCTCGTCAATCCGGCATTCGATGACGCAGGGAGAGCCGGAGCCAAGCGCCTTGGAAAACTTCTCACGGAATGCCTCGGCGCTGTCGGCGTGGAAGCCCTTCGCACCAAAGGCCTCGGCCACTGCGGCAAAGTCGGTCTTACGGTGGAGGCTGGTCGACGAATACCGCCGGTCGTAGAAGAGGGTCTGCCACTGCCGCACCATCCCGAGAACGCCGTTGTTGAGGACAACGGTGATGACCGGCAGATGGTAGGAAACGGTGGTGCACAGTTCGTTGAGGTTCATATGGAAGCAACCGTCTCCGGTGATATGGATGACCCGTCGCTTGGGGAAGGCGACCTGCGCGCCAATTGCGGCGCCGTAGCCAAAGCCCATCGTTCCCAGGCCGCCGGAGGTCAGGAAGGAACGCGGCTGGGTCCGTCCGCAATACTGGGCGGCCCACATCTGATGCTGGCCAACGTCGGTGACGATGATCGCATCCTCCCCGGCCAGCTCGGCAACAGCATGGATGATGTCATAGGGATGCAGCTTCCCGTCCAGCGAGCTGGCGATGGGGGCGACATCCTGGGAGCGCCATTCGTCGATCTGGGCCTGCCATTCGGGGTGTGTTTTCTCCTCGATCAGCGGCAGCAGGCTGTGGAGCACCGCACTGACATCCCCGACGACACTGTAGTCGATATGGATGTTCTTATTGATCTCGGAGCGGTCGATATCGATCTGGACGATTCGGGCACGCCGGGCGAAGTCGGACGGTTTGGTCGCAACCCGGTCGGAGAACCGCGCCCCGATGACCAGCAGCAGGTCGGCGCCATTGACGGCGAGGCCGGCCGAAATGTTGCCGTGCATCCCGATCATACCCATATTGAGCGGGTCGTTGTAGGCAAGAACGCCGGTGCCCATGATGGTGTGGCAGGCGGGGATACTGGCGCGGTGCGCCAGCTCATAGACCAGCGGTGACGCGCCGGAACCGATCACACCGCCGCCGAAATGGATGACCGGACGCTCGGCGGTATTGATGAGCCCGGCAATCTCGGCAATGAGGGCGGGATCGATCGGCGGAGCGGGCGGAGCCTCACGGGGCGGGGCGGGAGTGTACTCACAGGTAGCCGCGGTGACATCCTTGGGGATATCGAGCAGCACCGGACCGGGCCGGCCGGAATTGGCGATGGCGAAAGCCTCCCGGATCGTGCCGGCCAGCTCCTCGACCCGGCGGACGACGAAGTTGTGCTTGGTGATCGGCATCGTAATGCCGGCGATGTAAACTTCCTGGAAGCTGTCCGACCCGATCAGCGCGTTGGGAACGTTGGCGGTGATCGCTACCATCGGGATGGAATCCATATAGGCGGTGGCGATTCCCGTGACCAGGTTGGTGCTGCCGGGGCCGGAGGTCGCAAAGACGACGCCAGTCTTTCCGGTGGCCCGGGCGTAGCCGTCGGCCGCATGGGCAGCCCCCTGCTCGTGAGCGGTGATATAGTGCCGGATTCCTAGCTGGTTGTCATAAAGGGCGTCATAGATGTTGAGGATGGTCCCGCCCGGATAGCCGAATATCGTATCGACCTTTTCCTCGGCGAGCACCTCGAGAACAATCTGGGAGCCTGTCAGCAGCATGGGCTTACCTCCTCTTTTGCGCGGCGGGGAACCCCCTGCCGCAAAACTGCGGATAAAAAAACGCCTTTGTCCCTCTCAAACGAAAGAGACAAAGGCGAAATTCGCTTCTGCGGTACCACTCTTGTTGCCGTGTTGCCACGACCACTCAGGGATCCTCCGCACGCGGCGGGGAATCCGGATCAAATAACGGCGATCGCACCGTCCGAGCCTACTGAGGGGCATGCCCCGTTCGGTCGGCTGCTCGGGGATGACCTTCCCTTGCTCTCCACCTCCGCCTTGCACCGTCCGGCGGCTCTCTGTCTGTTGGAATTGAACAAGCTACTTTTCCCGTCTTCGCATTTGCTTTCCTGTCAAATTGTGATTGTTTTTACTATACCCGCTTTGCCGGGAAATGTCAACTGTATATTCCGGCGATTATTCGGAAATTATGCCTGTATTTTTCGCCAAAAATGAACAATTTGGGAGGGAATTACGGGGATTGTTTCTCATAATGAAATTAGATTTCCCCCGCAGGCGGCCCCCTTCACGCCGGACCGTTCCGCCAATCGCGCCGGTTATCGCAGGAGTGGGAGGTCAATCTTGTCCAGCGATTTTAGACATCATCGCCATTCTCCCCCTGCGAGAGCAGGATGGCGGCATTCTGTCCGGCGCGCCGGCCAAAGACCAGCAGGTCGGTCAGCATATTTCCGGGAAGGGCCTGCTCCCCATGAATCCCGCCGGCAACCTCCCCTGCGGCGTAGAGCCCGGGAATGGGATTGCCGTCCGCACCGATCACCTCGGCATCCGCAGTGATCTCCAGCCCGCCCAGCGTGCTCTGGATTCCCGGTGCCACCTCAAGGGCATAGAGGGTTCCTTCCAGGCGGGCGGGATACCGCTCATTGCCGGTTTCATCCGCCGTCTCAGGCAGCTCGGCATTGCGGGTCTCCACCACCGCTTCCAACGCCTCAACGGGCAGGCCGGCCGATTGGGCCAGCGCAGCTGGATCCTCCCCTGAAACCAGATACGGCTGCAGCGTCTCAGGGAGCAGATGCAGCAATCCCTCACCAAAGATCATCCAGCCGCAGCGGCCCGACTGGGCAAGCAATTCCTCCGAGAGAGCCGCATCATCGAGCGGATCGGCCTCGAGCGGTTCCCCCTCGCGGCTGACCAGAATCGCACCCGCCTCCCGCAGGCTGCGTGGGACAATCTGCGCGCTGCCCCGATGGACAGTCGGCTCGAGCAGAACCTGCTGCATATCCACTGTCGCCGCACCGAGCGCCTGAGCGATGGTGATCCCCTCCCCCTGCGCCGCATCGCCGCTGACCGTGTCCAGTCCACGCAGCAGCGTGCGGTAGCTGCCGCAGAGCCGGTCGTTGGCCGCGAAACCGCCAGTGGCCAGGATCACCGCCCGTCCGGTGTAATAGTGGCGCACCCCCGGCGACTCGGCGATCACCCCACAGATTCTGCCCTGCGCGTCGGTGACCAGGCCGGTAGCCTGGGTATTGAGGCGGAGGGTGACCCCCGCCTGCTGCACCGCATCGGCCAGGCCATCCACCAGTGCCTGGCCAATCGGCGTCCCGTCCGAAGGAAAGTGCGTCCTTTCCACCGTACTTCCGTCGAGCTGCCGCAGCGCATCAAGCGGGATTCCCAGCCCGGCAAGCCATTCAATTGCACTGGACGAGTCCCCCACCAGCACCTCAAGCGGTTCCGTCTCCTCCCCGCCCGAAACCGCAAGGGTGTCAAAGAGCATCCGCTCAAATCCGTCCTCAACCCCTGCCTGCTGCTGTACCGACGTTCCCGCGGCGTTGACCCCATCCTCGGCACGGAGGGTATCCCCCCCGACCGCACCGGTTTTTTCCAGCAAAACGATATCCAGATCCGGATTCACCTGGGCAGCGGCCGCAGCGGCGGTCAGTCCGGCGCCCCCTGCCCCCACAATAACCAGATCCGCTTCGGTGACCTGCGCCTGCAGCGACGGGGAAACCGGCTCTTCCGGCTCCTCCAGCAGGGGAGTAAGATCAGCCCCCGACGATTCGACCGCCTGCTGCACCGCATCAAGCAGCGCGCGGCTGGTGACCGTCGCCCCGGCCACAACATCGACCTGCAGGGTCTGATTGGCGACGATCAGTCCGGGCAGCTGTTCAACCACCACCGCACCGATGCCGGTCGTCTCAGGGCAGACCGGCACCCGGATCTCGTCGATATGGCTGTCGGTCAGCAGCACCGACACCTCCAGCTCCCCCTGATAGCCCATCGCCGTGCCGTGGTACTCCCCGGCCGGATAAAGACTCGGCTGTACACTTTCCTCTGCGGTGGGGGTGCAGCCAAACAGCAGCAGTCCCGCTGCCAGCCCCGCGAGCCATCCCTTCATCGGTGTCCTCCCGAATTGTTATCATGGTGATCCTTTGGTTCTCCCTGCCGCCCGGTCGGTTCGGTCCCCCGCAGCATCGCAGAAAATTCGCCCGGGAGACTTCGCAGCACCTCGAAGAGGCTTCCCGCTGTCTGTTCCAGCTCGCCGAGCTGGCCTAGCAGCGGATTTTCTCCCCGCAGCCGTCCGAGCCTCCGCCCAAGATCCCGCTCGAGCTGCGCCCGCTCCGCAGGCGGTGCAGTGCGGAGCGCTTCAAGCAGCGGCGCGGCCTGGTCCAGCGCTTTCTGCCATGCCCGCCGGTCCTCGGCGGCGAAACGTTCACGCAGCCGCTCCCCCTCGCCAGCATCCACCAGGTCCATTGTGAGCAGCAGCGACTCCCCACCGAGTTCGGTGATTCGCCCGGCCAGGCTGGTGAATTCCCGCACTCCCCGCGGTGTATTGGGCAGCGCAGCGAGGCCGGGGCGCAGGGTGACCGCCCCGAGGGCGCGCAGCCGCCGCCAGACAAAGACCCGTGCCTTGGACGGGCTGGCCGGCACCGAATAGCACAGGGCGATCCATTCCGCAGCATCGTTCATACGGCGCTCCCCCTTTCGTTTAGTCATCATCGCGATCATTCCAACAGCATGGCAATCACTGCGTTGGAGACGAGAAAGCCTTCCGGTGTAAGAGAGATCCTTCCCTGTTTGATCCGAAGCAGTCCGGCCTCCGCCAACCGGGGCGCCGCGGTTTCGATGGACGCCCGCCGCCCGGGGGAGAGGGAATCCAGCAAAACCCCCTCGGTCAGCCGAAGCGCAAGCATCAGCCTCTCCTCCTCATCGCCGCCCCCGCCATCGTCCACCGCCGTTGCCCAGACATCGGAGGCGCGCAAAAAGCCGTCAAGGTCCCGCGGGAAGAAAAACCGCCGGCCTCCCAAAAAGGAATGGGCGGCCGGACCAATCCCCAGATATTCCTCACAGCGCCAGTAGCGCAGGTTGTGAAGGCTTTGCGCCCCCTCCCCCCGCGCGAAGTTGGAGATCTCATACTGGGAAAAGCCGTGCTGCTCACACCGGTGCACCATCGCCAGGTAGCAGGCGGCAGCAAAGTCCTCCTCCGCCTCAGGGTACCGCTGGGCAAAAACGGTCCCCGGCTCAAGCTTGAGCAGGTAAGCGGACAGATGATCAATCGGCGTTTCAGCGAGCCGGTCTATCGACCGCTCAATCTCCTGGACGGTCTGGCCCGGCACCGCGAGCATCAGATCTGCCGAAAGATGGGCAAATCCCGCCGCAGCCGCCTCGCCAATGGCAGAGAGCGCCCGGGCGGCGTCATGCCGGCGGCCAAGAGTACGCAGCGTCAAATCAGAGAGCGACTGCACCCCGAAGGAGAGGCGGGTAAAACCTCCTGCCTTTAATGCGCGCAGCATCGGCGGGGAAACAGCGCAGGGATTGGCTTCGACGGTGACCTCCCGCCAGCCGCTGCCGAACCGCCGGGAAACGGCATCGAGCAGTCGAAGCAGCCGCCGTTCCCCGAGCAGCACCGGCGTTCCACCGCCAAAATAGACGGTGTCGGCCTCTCCGCCGGGGGCAGAGCCGATTGCGCGAACCATCGCGTCGGCAAAACGATCGTACTCCTCCTCACTGCCGCGCCGGGAATAAAAATCGCAGTAGGGGCATTTCCCGGCGCAAAACGGGATGTGCAGATAAACCCCAATCCGTCTATTCATCGAGCTTAAGCACCGACATGAACGCCTCCTGCGGCACTTCGACAGTGCCAACCTGGCGCATCCGTTTTTTGCCTTCCTTCTGCTTTTCAAGCAGCTTCTTCTTGCGGGTGATATCGCCGCCGTAGCACTTGGCGAGCACGTCCTTGCGTAGCGCCTTGATCGTTTCGCGGGCGATGATCTTGCCGCCCACCGCGCCCTGGATCGGGATCTCGAAGAGCTGGCGGGGAATACTCTCCTTGAGCTTTTCGCACATTTTGCGGGCGCGCGGGTAAGCCCCGTCGGCGTGAACGATGAAGGAGAGCGCGTCTACCGCCTCACCATTGAGCAGAATATCGAGTTTGACCAACTTGGACGGCTCATAGCCGCAGATCTCATAGTCAAAGGAGGCATAGCCGCGGGTGCGGGACTTTAATGCGTCAAAGAAATCGTAGATCACCTCGTTGAGCGGCAGCTTGTAATGCAGCTCCACCCGGTCGGTGTCGAGATACTTGGTGTCGAGATAGATCCCGCGCCGGTTCTGGCACAGCTCCATGATCCCGCCGATATAAGCCGCCGGGGTGAAGATACTCGCCTTGATGAACGGCTCCTCCGCCGATTCGATGGTAGCGGGGTCGGGGTAATTGGACGGGTTGTCGATCCGCATCCGGGTGCCGTCGGTGAGATTGAGATAGTAGACAACCGACGGGGCAGTCGTCACCAGATCGAGGTTATACTCCCGTTCCAGCCGTTCCTGGATGATCTCGAGATGCAGCAGCCCCAAAAAGCCGCAGCGGAACCCGAAGCCCAGCGCCACCGACGTCTCCGGCTCGAAGGACAGGGCGGCGTCGTTGAGCTGCAGCTTTTCCAGTGCGTCGCGCAGGTCGGGATACTTCGCCCCGTCGGCCGGATAGATGCCGCAGAAGACCATCGGATTGACCTTGCGGTAGCCGGGCAGCGGCTCGGCGGCGGGGTTCTCCACCCCGGTGACGGTGTCGCCGACCCGGGTGTCCCGCACCGTCTTGATCGAAGCGGTCAGATACCCGACCTCTCCCGCCGAAAGCCCGGCGGTCGGCACCAGGTTGACCGCCCCCATCACCCCGCACTCGACGACCTGGAACTGCGCGCCGGTCGCCATCATCCGGATCTTCATGCCCGGCGCGATCCGCCCCTGCTTGACCCGGATATAGGCGATAACTCCTTTGTAGCTGTCATAGCAGGAATCAAAGATCAGCGCCTGCAGCGGTGCGTCGGGATCCCCCTGCGGGGCGGGGATATCCGAAACAATCCGCTCGAGCACCTCCTCGATGCCGATTCCCTGCTTGGCCGAGATCCGCGGGGCGTCGAGGGCCGGCAGGCCGATGACATCCTCGATCTCATGGCAGACCCGGTCGGGATCGGCGGCAGGCAGGTCAATCTTGTTGATGACCGGGACAATCTCAAGGTCATGTTCGATCGCGAGGTAGGTGTTTGCCAGCGTCTGGGCCTCGATGCCCTGGGAGGCATCCACCACCAGCACCGCTCCCTCGCAGGCGGCCAGCGAGCGGGAGACCTCATAGTTGAAATCGACATGTCCAGGGGTGTCGATCAGATTGAATTCATACAGCTCCCCATTTTTTGCGGTATAGTTGAGCTTGACCGCCCGGGATTTGATGGTAATCCCCCGTTCCCGCTCGATATCCATGTTGTCGAGCAGCTGCTCGGACATGTCCCGCAGCGCGACAGCGTTGGTCTTTTCGAGAATCCGGTCGGCCAGGGTGCTCTTGCCGTGGTCGATGTGGGCGATGATACAGAAATTGCGGATATGCTTCTGCTGTTCGGTCATAGGCGCGTTTCCTCCGGACGGGTTGTTCAGCGGCATTCGCCGCAGCATTTCTTTTTATTATACATGAAAAAACCGGAAAAACGCAATCATCCGGCTGAAAAATCCTCCGGGGATGCAAAGAGGCGCGCCCGAAGGCGCGCCCCGCCGGTTTTCCGGTCACTTGGCCTGCTGCAGGTGAAAAGCGAAGCCGGACAGCTCCCCCTTGAGATAAACGAAGGTGCAATGTCCCGCCTCATCGAACTTTTTGGTCTCATCGAGGAACTCCACGCCCTTTCCGGCGAGATAGGCCATCGCGCCTTCGACGTCGACGGTGCTGACACAGATATGTCCCATTGCACCGCGGCCCTTCTTGTGCATACACTCGATAAACGGATCGGCAAAGGTAGAAATGCCCGGTAAAGTCCGCGGCGTCAGTCCAAAGAGGGCGCAGAGCACCCGGGCAGTCTCCAGTCCGGTCTCGGAATCGCCGCAGTTGATGCCGACATGGTGAATCGCAAACTGAAAGCGGCGGGCCGCCTCCACCTCGTCGGGTCGGGTCTCAGGGTTGGCCAGGGTGTTGAATTGCTGCATTACGAATCCATCCTTTCTTTTTCCGGGTGCCGCCCCCTCTGCGCGGCCATTTGGCGACGGGCAGACGAAACCGGCTGACCCTCTGCAGCCCTATCGGCCCCTGCGTTCAGCGACAATCAGGTAGGGCGACTCGGGCACGTTCAACAATTTGTATAAAAAGATATCGAATCTCTCTTTTGGAATATCTGATAGCCGGCGGATCAGCTCCTCCCCCTCGAGCCGTCCCTCCTCATGGCCCGGATAGACGGCGACCCCCAGCGCGCCGCCGATCTTCAGCGCCTCAAGCGCCCCGAGCACTGCCGGGATGGTCGAGCTGCGCCGGGTGGTGAGGGTGCGGTCCCCGCCCGGCAGGAAGCCGAGGTTGAACAATCCTCCGTCGATCGGTTCCGTGACATATTCGCTGAACCGCGCATGGCTGTCCAGGATCAGCGTAGCGTTGGTCACCCCGTGCTGCGCGAGCAGGGCGGCGGTTGCGTCGCGTGCCTCGGGCTGGATATCGAAGGCATACACCTTTCCCCGCGGCGCAAGGGAGGCGAGAAACAGGGTATCCCGTCCCTTCCCCATCGTGAAGTCGACATAGACCCCCTCGGGATTGGCCGTCTCGGCAAGGCGGTCCTTGGCCAGCTGCAGAATTCCGATCATACTGTCTCCTTTCGGCCGCGAAGCGAGCCCTGGGTAATGTCTCGGTGCACCAGCTCGCGGTCGATAGCGTTGAGAACCCGGCGTTTATCCCGGGTCCAAAGCGGAGCGATCAGCGCATCCGCCGCGCCGTCCCCAGTCAGCCGCTCGATCACCACATCGGGCGGGAGCAGACCGATCTGCTCGCAGACCACCGCGACATACTCCTCCCTCTCCAGCAGCGGGAACGGCTCCCGCTGATACCGCTGCGCCAGCAACGTTCCCCGCAGCAGGTGGAGCATATGCAGCTTGACCCCGTCCGGATACAGCGCCGCGACACGGCGGACCGATTCGCACATCTGTGCAGGGGTTTCACCCGGGAGGCCGTTAATCAGATGTACGCAGAGGTAGAACCTCCGCTCCCGCAACAGGGTGAATCCCCGGCAGAACGCTTCAAAGCTGTGGCCGCGATTGAGAGCGGCGGCCGTCCCGTCGAAGGCGGTTTGAAGCCCCAGTTCGATTTCGACCGGCAGTCCCGACTCCTGCCGGACCCGATCGAGGATCTCCACCCGCTCCGGATCGACGCAATCGGCGCGGGTCGCAATCCGGATGCCGGCCAGACCGGGCAGCCGCGCTGTCTCTTCGAGCAGCGCACGCAGCCGCTGCGGCGGATGGTGGGTATTGCTTCCCTGCTGCAGATAGGCGACCGGCCGTGCGCCGGGCCATTTGCCGGCAAGGCGGGCCAGCCCCTTATTATACTGTTCGGATATATTTTCTACGTTAATACGATTAGGAAACAAACAAAAGCTGCATCCCCCGACCGAACAGGTTCCGTCGCGGTTGGGACAGCTGCTGCCCCAGTCGAGCGGAATCTTCACGATTCGCCCGCCGTACCGCTCCCCGCAGTACTGAGCCATCGTATAGTAACGCTTGCCGTTCCGGTAATGCACCGCGGTCCCCCCTCCCTGTCATTATACACGCTTTTGCCGCCGGAACCAGCCCCTTGCCCCATATTTCACAAATTTCCCGCCCGATTCCGCCCGATTTCCTGCTGCCGGGAAGATTTTGTGGATGTACAGCCGGGTCGGATTGTGCTATACTGGGATCGGTTATGCGGTACCGCCGCATTTTTGATTTGATCAGCACCGATTTTGGGAGGGTATTGCCATGGTAAAAGCAATTGTAGGCGGCAACTGGGGCGATGAAGGCAAGGGCAAGATGACCGATATGCTCGCAGCCGATTCGGACATCGTCGTCCGGTTCCAGGGCGGCGCAAATGCCGGCCACACCATCGTCAATGAGAAGGGCAAGTTTGCGCTCCATCTGCTTCCGTCCGGCGTCTGCTACGACCATGTGACCAACGTCATCGGACACGGGGTAGCGCTCGATCTCGACCGCTTCTTCGCCGAGTACGATGCGCTGCTCGAGCGGGGAATCTCGCCGAAGATCATCGTCTCCGACCGGGCCCAGCTGATGATGCCCTACCATGTGCGGTTTGACGTTCTCGAGGAGGAGCGGCTGGGCAAAAACAGCTTCGGCTCGACCAAGTCGGGCATCGCCC
>CASEBP010000100.1 GCA_949285275.1 uncultured Oscillospiraceae bacterium
AACAATTACTAACTGCTGGTCAAGCTGCGGACATTTGGGCTCTCTGCAGAGCTGGCTGAAGCGGTAATTATCTAAAACTTCCTGCGGTAAAAAAAACAAGCAACAAAGAGGCGGCGCAACAAAGGTTGCGCCGCCTCGCTGTATCCGATGCTTTTGATGCCGGTCGAAACGTTTGCCCGATCCGGATTCATGCCATTCGGCAGCTATCCGATCAGATTTCGATAAAACAACACCGCCGTCACAATCCCGCCAAGACAGTACAGATTGACCATCTGAACGGCCAAAGCAATCAGCGGCCCCAACAGCGGAACCGAGATCAGATAGCCCAGCAAAATTCCTGCCGCCGCCGAAACCGCAAGGTAGAAGACAATCGCCTTCCCCATCGAGCCAATACTGTCCACCCGTGCGCTGATTGGAAAAAATCGCCGCATCTTTTCTCCTCCTCTTTCCACATCCGGTCTGCCAAAAGGATTCCCACTTCTTTCTTTTTTATTCCGCCTTTTGGACTTGACGGCAATTCAGCAGCAGCCTGTGTTGCAGTTTCCGCAGTTTCCACACCCGTTGCAGTTTCCGCAGATTCCACAGCCACTCCAGCTTCCGCCGTAGCTCCCCCACCCTCCGCAGCAGCAGATGCAAAGGATCAGCACAAGAATCCACAGTCCGTTGTTGGTACCCCAGCCATTATTCCACATAACATTTCCTCCTTCATCTGACTTCACCCCATCCTATGCGAAGCGTGCGAAGTGGGTTCCATTTGAGAGCAAAGCGGATGACCTTTTCAAACAAATTCAACGCCCTGTGATTGCCATCCCGACAAGTGGCATAAAATAAGATTCGGGGTGAAGAAGATGTTTCATTTTAACGGTTTCACACAGAAGGCCAACGACGCCGTCAATCTTGCCATCGCACAGGCGTCGGCGCTTGGCCACACCTATATCGGAAGCGAACACCTCTTGCTGGGGCTCGTGTCCTCCGAACGTTCCACCGCCTGTATTTTGCTGGCTGCCCGCGGAATTGAGCTGCAGGATGTCACCGAGTGCGTGGTGCGTACTGCAGGACGGGCGCCTCGCTGTGCGCTGACCCCTGAGGATCTGACCCCCTGCTGCCGCAGAATCCTGGAGGGCGCCGTCCTGGAAGCTAAGGAAAGTGGATCCACACTGGTCGGAACCGAGCATCTGCTTCTTGCGCTGCTGCGGGAAACGGACTGCGGTGCGGTTGCGTTGATCCGTGAGCTGGGCGCCGATCCCGCTGCCATCAGCAAAAGTCTCGGTGAAACGATCGCTGGATCCCGGTTCTATGGCGGAGAGAGAAGCTCCTCACGCACCCAGTCCAGACAAGCGGGAAAGACTGCCCCCAAAACCCAGACACTGGATAAATTCTCACGGGATCTCACAGCGATGGCACGGGAAAACCGGCTCGATCCCGTCGTCGGACGGGAGCAGGAAATCGACCGGGTGATCCGAATTCTCTGCCGCCGGAGCAAAAATAATCCCTGTCTTGTCGGCGAAGCAGGGGTCGGAAAAACCGCTGTAGTCGAAGGGCTGGCCCAGCGAATCGCCAATCGCGCCATTCCCGACGAGCTGCGGGAAAAAAGGGTGATGTCGCTTGACCTCGCCTCGGTTCTGGCCGGCACAAAATATCGGGGCGATTTTGAGGAACGGATCAAGGCGATCATCAACGAGGTTGTTCACGCGGACAACGTCATCCTGTTTATCGACGAAATCCACAACATGATGGGTATCGGCGCCGCAGAAGGGGCAATCGATGCGGCAAATATTCTCAAGCCCCAGCTGGCGCGGGGAGAACTGCAGCTGATTGGCGCGACAACCTTTGAGGAATACCGGAAGCACATCGAAAAGGATTCGGCGCTGGAACGGCGGTTCCAGCGGGTCGTGATCAAGGAACCAAATGAGCAGCAAGCCATCGAAATCCTCAAGGGAATCCGGGGACGCTATGAGGCGCATCACCACCTCAGTATCCCCGACGAAACACTGGTCTCGGCAGTCAAGCTCTCCTCCCAATATCTCAATGACCGGTTTCTTCCGGACAAGGCCATCGACCTGATCGACGAAGCAGCCGCCTGTGTCAAACTGCGCCAGCTCTCCGACCGGGCGGTAAACGACGCCGGGCACAGCGCGCTGCGGACATCCACGTTGGCAAACCAGCGCAAGGATGCCCTGGCCCGGTGCGACTTTGAAGCGGCTGCCCGGCTGCAGAAAGAAGCCGCCCTCCTGCAGGAGCGCGGCAACAGCCGGATGGAGGCATCTGAAGCACTTTCGGTCAGTCCTCAGGATATCGCAGATCTGATTGCACAGCGAACCGGCATTGCGCTTTCGGCGCTGACCGGCGAGGAATCCAAACGACTGATCGGCCTAGAAGAACGGCTCTCCGGCATGGTAGTCGGCCAAGAACAGGCGATCGGTGCGGTCAGCCGGGCGATCCGGCGGGGACGGGTCGGGCTGGGAGATCCCAACCGGCCGGTGGGATCCTTTCTGTTTCTTGGTCCGACCGGCGTCGGAAAAACCGAGCTCTGCCGCGCCCTGTCGACCGTTTTGTTCGGATCCCAAGAGGCGATGATCCGGCTCGATATGTCGGAATATATGGAAAAGCAGGCGGTCTCCAAACTGATCGGTTCCCCGCCCGGCTATGTCGGGTATGACGACGGCGGGCAGCTCACCGAGCAAATCCGGCGCAGACCCTATGCAGTCGTTCTGTTTGACGAGGTGGAAAAGGCGCATCCCGACGTTCTCCCTCTGCTGCTTCAGCTCCTCGAGGATGGCAGGCTGACCGATGCACAGGGCCGCACCTGTAGCTTCAAAAATGCGGTGCTGATCATGACCTCCAACATCGGGGCGCGCAAAATCACCGACCAGAGCCGTCTGGGCTTTTCCGACCCCGACCAATCCGGAAACCGGGATGATTCGATCCGGCGGGACGTCATGGCGGAACTGCGGCGCTCCTTCAAACCGGAACTGCTCAACCGGATCGATGAAATTGTGGTATTTCATCTGCTCAACCACGACCAGCTGACCGAAATCACCCGGGGACTGCTGGCCGCAGTAGCCCGCCGGATGAAGGCACGCGGCATTCAGGTGGAATTTGACGATTCGGTCATCGAGCGGATCGTCCAGACCGGTTCAAATTCGGACTATGGCGCCCGGCCGCTTCGGCGCCGCATCCAGAGCGAAATCGAAGACCTGCTGGCCCAGCAGATTCTGACTCAGAGCATCCAGCCGGGAGACCGTCTGCTCTGCCGGCTGGGTGAATCAGGAATTGAGCTTTGCAAAAATGCTTTTACTTCCAGCTCCGATGTGGTATGATGGTGCAGGATCGCGCCAGATCTGGAAAGGAGATTTTTCATGGAAGTTGGAGCAAGCAGGACCGTTTCAACCGTTGTCGATGAACACAATACCGCCGTCGCGGTCGGCAGTGGAGATACCCGGGTGTTGGCCACCCCGATGATGGTGGCGCTGATGGAGGAAGCCGCAGCCACACTGGCGGGGCAGATGCTGGAGCCTGGACAGACAACAGTCGGCATTGAGGTACAGGTCTCCCATACGTCGGCCACCCCAGTCGGAATGAAGGTGGAAGCCACCGCGACACTGACCGCTGTTGACGGGAGAACCCTCTCCTTCTCGATGGAGGCGAGAGATGAGCGCGGCATCATCGGAACCGGAACGCAAAAACGCGCCATCGTCTTTCGCGACCGCTTCGTCGAAAAGGCCTACGCAAAACTCAATCGCTAATCCCTGCTTTTGGAGGGACGGCGCACACTGCGCGCCGTCCTTTTTGCTGCAGTAATCGGTCATTTTATAATGTAAAGCTATTTTACTTTTCATTTGATTTCTTTCCCGGATTTCCGACAAGGTCTGAACTTCCCAAAGGAAATGCGGTTATTGCGGCCATATGTTGCACATACTACCAACGAACATCCTGATCCCATTCGTTCGGAGGCAGCTATGCAACAACAATCGTTTCCTTCCGCCCTCACCGGAAGCTATGAGCAGGATTGCCACACACTGGATCGTGCGCTGCGTATCACCGAAAGCTTCGATCTTGTCGTCCGTGATCTGCTCTTTGCCGGCCGCCGGGCGCGTCTTTATCTGATTGACGGCTTCGCCAAGGATGCCATCATGCTCAAAATCATTACGACCCTGACCGCCATTCAGGCGGCGGATCTGAAGGATTTTCCCGACACCAAGTCCTTCTCTGACCGCTATATCCCCTACCTCGAGGTAACCCTGGAAAAACGGCTGGAGCCCATTGTCAGTCAGGTACTGTCCGGTCCGCTGGCCCTGCTGGTCGAAGGGTATCCGGAGGCGATTTTGATCGATGCGCGCACCTATCCGCCCCGCTCTCTCCAGGAGCCGGACAGCGACCGGGTGCTGCGGGGCGCCAGGGACAGCTTTGCCGAGACGTTGGTGATCAACACCGCGCTGATCCGCAGGCATATCCGGGACCCCCGGCTGACCATGCAGTATCATTCGGTCGGCAGCGTCTCCAAAACCGACGTAGTCCTGGCCTATCTGGAAGGGAGAGCCGATCCTGAAACGGTGCAGGGACTGGCCAAAAAGATCGACAGTCTCCAGGTCAAAACCCTTTCGATGGGACAGGAAAGTCTCTCGGAATGCCTGATTCCGCGCAGATGGTATAATCCGTTTCCCCGGGTGCGCTACACCGAGCGGCCCGACGCCGCAGCCGCCACCATCTGTGAAGGCGGCATTGTCATCTTGGTGGACGGTACCCCCTCGATTATGCTGTTGCCCAGCTCCTTTTTTGATTTCTTCCAGGACACCAACGACTACTATTTTCCCCCGCTGGTCGGCAGCTATCTGCGCCTGACCCGATATCTGATCTATATGCTCACCCTTTTTCTGATTCCGGTCTGGTTTGTGCTGATCCGCAATCCGCAGTTCATTCCGTCCTGGCTGTCCTTTATCCAGGTGGAAAAAAGCAACGATGTCCCAATCTTTTTCCAGCTGCTTGTGGTGGAGCTGGTTATCGACTGCCTCAAACAGGCGTCGCTCAACACGCCGGCTGCTCTGGGTGGCTCCTTCTCGGTAGTGTCCGCCCTGATTCTGGGCGAATTCGCTGTAACCGCCCGATGGTTTGTCCCGGAGGTTCTGCTCTATATGGCTTTTGTAGCGGTAGCGAACTTTGCTCAGCCCAGCTTCGAATTGGGATACGCCTTCAAACTCTGCCGGGTGATGCTGATTGTATTGATCCAGCTCTTTAATCTGTGGGGATTTTTCGGCGGCGTCGTGTTGATTCTGATCCTGATCGCCACCACTCCCACCGTACTCGATAAGGGCTACCTCTACCCGCTCTATCCGTTTGACGGCTCCCGGATGCTGCGCCTTTTCATCCGCCGCAGCATGCATGACGATAACACCTGAAAAAAACAACCGGTATGCTTTTTGCATACCGGTTGTTTTGCCATCACAAGCCCACAATCAGAGATCCTTTGCCTCAAAGAAGCGGCAGGAAACCTGATAGGAAACCACACAGGCCAACACCAGCAGGAGTGGGTAGAAATAGAGGAACATTCGAAAGGACATCTCCGAAAAACCGGAAAACACCTGAAATTCTGCCGCTGCAAAGAACCCGGAGAAGATCGCCACACTCAGAATCATCAGAATAATCCGCCCCTTTTCCACGCCATAGCGATAGATAAACGGCAGCAGCACCATCACCATCAGGCAGCAGGCAGAGCCGGCTCCCAAAGCGCCGGGCAGGATATCGGCTGAGTCGCCGCCCCACCCGACCAGTGAAAGCAGCAGACCGGATACCGTCATAATCGCCATACCGGACAACGTCAGCAGCATAACCAGGCCATACTTGGCCAGCACCATCGTGCGGCGGCCAACCGGCAGGCTGGCACAATAGAGATCCCAGCCGCAAAACTGGTCATAGCTAAACGAAGTGATGCTCGATATAATGCAGAGCACGCCAACCAGAGCGGCAAAGATACTGCTGTTCTGATTGAGAACGCCGATGAGCAGATAAAAAACAAACATCAGTACCAGCGAGCGAAAATAGCTGCGAAGCAGGCAAAGATCCTTATAAATCAGCGCCTTCATCGTCTCTCCCCCTTTGCGTAAAAGACCATGATATCCTCAAGGGTAGCGCGGTCAACCACCCAGTCGGGATGCTGACGGGATAGCGCTTCCCGCCCATCAATCAGTACATCACAGCCAAACTGGTGCCGCCTCACCCGCAGACAGGCATCCGGTTCCAGCGAAGAAAGCTGATCCTCCCCGCAATGCAGGATTCCCATCCGTTCAAGCAGTGCATCCTTCTCCTCACAGAAGGCCATCTTTCCGGCATGAAGATATCCGACCGTATCGCAGATCCGTTCCAGATCGGAGGTGATATGGGAGGACAGCAGCACCGACCGGTCTTCATCCTGGATAAAACCCAGCAGCAGATCCAACAGTTCGTTGCGGGCAACCGGGTCCAGGCCTCCGGTTGCCTCGTCGAGCAGCAGCAGCCGCGGATGGTGGGCCATCGCGCAGCAGAAGGAGAGCTTCATCTTCATTCCCCGGGAAAATGACTTAATCGTCCCCCGAAGCGGCAATGAAAACCGATCCAGCAGCTGCCGGTAATAGGCCGAATCCCAGCCGCGATAGATCGCCGCATGGATCCGGTCAAGATCGTCCGGACGCAGCAGGTCGGAAAAATGGCATTCGTCAAACACCACCCCGATCTGCTGCTTGATCTCCCGTTCTGCGCTCCGGTTATCCTGCCCAAAGAGGATAACCTCCCCCTCGTCCCGGCGAATCAAATTGAGGATCAGCTTCAGGGTGGTTGTCTTCCCCGCCCCATTGTCCCCAATCAGCCCCATGATACTACCGCTGGCCAGAGAAAAACTGATATGGTCAAGGGTAAAGCCCGAATAGGACCGGGTCAAGCCATGTACCTCCAACAAGTTTTGCACAACTATCCCTCCTCAAATAAGAGCTCCAACATCTCGACCAGTTCTTCGCAACCGATGGAATGTTGCCTTGCCAGCTCCACCGCCTCGCCGAGCCGTTCTTCGATCCGGGTCAGCGCATGCTCCCG
Source organism: uncultured Oscillospiraceae bacterium (assembly GCA_949285275.1). Classification (GTDB taxonomy): domain Bacteria; phylum Bacillota; class Clostridia; order Oscillospirales; family Ruminococcaceae; genus Yanshouia. The sequence goes on from CASEBP010000100.1 coordinate 7,063, forward strand.
CAGCAGTTCCAGATTCTGTCGGGCAACAAAGCTCCCTTTTCCCGCAACCGTCTCAATAAAGCCGTCCCGCTCCAGCTCCTCATAGGCTCGTTTGGTGGTGATGACGCTGATTCGAAGTTCCTTGGCCAGCAGACGGATGGATGGAAGCGGATCCCCCTCGGACAAAACGCCGGCTGAAATCTGATTTTTGATCTGAAGGACGATTTGCTCGTAGATCGGTTTCCCACTGGAATTGCTGATGTTGATGGTCAACCGTTCTCACCTCCGGAAACTGTATATATTTTATATATACAATATAAACGATATAATCAGATCTGTCAACCCTCTTCGCCACATTTTGTCTGCAACATTTCGGAATGGAAGATACAGCGGTTCCGCAACCCCTTTTTGCCCATCATCGGACAGCTTGGGCCGAAGGCCAAACAAAAAACGCCTGCGGTTTTGCAGACGTTTTGATTGAATGGGCGTCAGCCCGTTCTAAGAAGTTATGGCCGGGCAATTGCCTCCAGGTAGCCCTGGACACCCGAAGAGGTCGAAAGGCTCATTGCCTCCCGCGCCGCCTGGCCCGCTTCCTCCGCGCGCCATCGGTGGATGCCAGCCCGGGTAGGCAGCACCTGCGATGCTCCAACCGAAAATTCGTCCAGTCCCCAGCTCATCAGCAGTGGAATCAGACGAGGATCCGCCGCCGCTTCACCGCACATCCCCACTGGGATATCAGCGGCATGGGCAGCCTGAATGACCGATCGGATCGACCGCAGCACCGCCGGATGAAAAACCGTATAGAGCTTTTCCACCCTGGCGTTTCCGCGGTCCACCGCCATCACATACTGGGTCAGATCGTTGGTGCCGATGGAGAAAAAATCACACTCCTGTGCAAGAAGGTCGGCAATCAGCGCAGCAGCAGGGGTCTCCACCATAATGCCGAGCCGAATCTCCCGGTCATAGGGGTGTCCCTCCTGTTCCAACTCTGTTTTACATTGCTCCAGCAAAGCACGCGCACCGCGAATTTCCTCCAGACTGGTGACCAGCGGCAGCATTATCTTGATATTGTGCTGCTCGGCACCGGCCCGCAGCAGAGCCCGCAGCTGCACCCGGTACAGATCAGGATGATCGAGGCAGTAACGGATCGCCCGATGGCCGAGAAAGGGATTGTCCTCCCGGTCCATCCCCAGATAGCCTACCATCTTATCCCCGCCGATATCCAGCGTGCGGATGATCACCTCCCCATCGGCAAAGCGCCGGGACACCGCCTGGTACGCCTCAAGCTGTTCGGCTTCGGCGGGGGGCTTTGCACGATCCATAAACAGGAACTCGGTACGGAACAGGCCGATCCCTTCGGCCCCGGCTTGAGCCGCCGCCTCTGCCTCGGCCGCCGAACCAATATTGGCATACAGTGCATAACGCCGTCCGTCAGCGTCCCTGGTTTCCCGGTTGCGATATACCTCCAGCTTCGCCCGCTTCTGTTCGAACGCGGCCTGCTTTTTCAGATATTTTCCAAGGGTCAGCTGATCCGGGTTGAGCATCACAACCCCCTCGCTGCCGTCGACGATAATCCCGTCTCCGTCCCGGACCGTCTCCATCGCCTTAGGCACGCCCAGTACGGCAGGCAGCTCGAGCGCCCGGGCCAAAATGGCCGAATGGCTGGTTTTTCCGCCTGTCTCGGTCAATATGGCGGCAATATTCTCCCGGCTGAGCCCCACCGCCAGCGAAGGGGGCAGGTCGTGGATAACCAGTACGCTTCCAACCGGGAGCCGGCTGAGATCCGGCTCTCCGGCTCCAAGCAGAATCGACAGCATCCGTCCGCGCAGATCCCGCACGTCGGCGGCGCGCTGACGCATCAGCTCGTCATCCACGCCCGCAAACATCTCGGCGTACATTGTGCAAACCTGATCGACCGCGGCCTCGGCGCATTGTCCGCTTTCGATCATCTCGGCCATCTGGCTCTGCATAAACGGGTCGCTGAGCATTGCAATCTGTCCGGTCAGGATCTCCGATTCCTTCTGGCCCGCCCGCTCGAGGATCTGGCCGGCCATACTTCCCGTCTGTGCTTCAAATTTCTCGATGGTCTCCTGCAGGCGTCGTTTTTCCGCCTCTCTTCCCGCATAGGAAACGGATGAATAATCCAGATTTTTCTCCCGGATGCAGACCGCCTTTCCGATGCCGATCCCCTCGGACGCTCCGATGCCACGCAAAATCATCGCATCTCTCCTCCCCGTTTTCGCTTCTTCGGATTATTCACCCAGCCCTGATTCAATCAGCGAAAGGGCCGCCTGCAGCGCTTCCTCCTCCCGCTCTCCGTCGCATTCGATCTCAATTTCACTGCCCTGCTTGATACAGGCCGCCATCAGATGCATGATACTTTTGGCGTTGACCGCCTTCTCTCCAAAATGGATCGTCACCTCACAGGGATAGACCGCCAGTGTGTTGACAAGGAGCTGGGCGGGGCGCATATGCATCCCCTGAGGATTGACCACCCTGGTTTTTGCAGATACCATACGTTTCTTTCCTTCCTTTCCGCCGCAGCGCCTTCAGGGCATCGTCCGTCCCGCCGATCGGGCCGGTTTGAGGATGGCCAGCAAAATCATCCCAATCACCGATCCTGCCGCCAGCGCAATAAAGTAGCCTCCGACATTGGCTGTCACCGGGAAGACGAAAATTCCTCCGTGGGGAGCAGGAATGGCGCACCCAAACGCCATTGAAAGCGCCCCCGCAACGCCGGAGCCTACGACACAGGCCGGCAGCACATGGAGCGGATCGGCAGCTGCATAGGGAATGGCGCCCTCGGTGATAAAACAGAGGCCCATGATATAATTGACCGGACCCGACTTCTGCTCCTCGGTGGTGAAGCGGTTTCTGAAGAAGGTGGACGCAAGTGCGATGGCAATCGGAGGCACCATTCCACCCGCCATCACCGCAGCCATCACATCGGAGCCCTGTCCCGCGGCAGCCGCCAGCGTGGAGGTGCCGAAGACATAGGCCGCCTTGTTGAAGGGGCCTCCCATATCAATCGCCATCATCCCAGCCAGTACAATACCCAGCAGAATTTTGCTGCCCGATCCCATCCGCTCCAGTCCGGAATAGAGCGAGGTATTGAGCTGTCCGACGATGGGATTGACCACACACATGAAAAACCCGATCGCCAGCAGCCCAGCCACTGGATAGAGCAAAATCGGTTTAATGCCCTCCATCGAGCGGGGAAGCAGGTCACAGATCCGGCGCAGTCCCAACATCAGGTATCCGCCCGCAAAACCGGCGATCAGCGCACCAAGGAAACCGGCCGAAACCGACGAGCCGCCAGGACTGGAAAAGGTCGCGCCCGATACCGCCAGCGCGCCCCCAACAAAACCTATCATCAGTCCGGGCCGGTCGGCAATGGCCAGCGCGATATAGCCCGCCAAAATCGGAAGCATAAAGTTGAAGGCAACCCCGCCGATATTCTTAAACCAGGCCGCTACAGGGGTATTTGACCCAAAGTTGGCATAATTGATGGATGGGTCATCCAGCAGAAATGCCAGCGCAATCAGAATACCGCCGCCAATCACAAAGGGCAGCATGTGGGATACACCGTTCATCAGCTGTTGATAGATTCTGCGCCCAAGCGATGGGTTTTCAACCGCCGCTGCCGTCTGCACCACGCAGCGGTAGACAGGGGCTCGCTCCGCCTCCCGCAGCAGCTCCTCCGCCCTGTGGATGCCGTCCGATACCGGGACACGCAGCAACCGTTTTCCGTCAAACCGTGTCAGATCCACCTCGCGGTCGGCCGCAACAATGACCGCATCACAGGCGGCAATTTCCTCCCGGGTCAGCAGGTTTTTCGCACCGCCCGATCCCTGCGTCTCCGCCTTGACCGAGATACCCAGCCTGCGTCCCGCCTGCTCCAGCGCCTCTGCCGCCATATAGGTATGCGCGATACCGGTGGGACAAGCAGTGACCGCCAGGATTCGGGCGCCACGCCGTTTGGCATCCGACTTGGTTTGTTCCCCAAATTTCTCCGTTTCAAACCGGTCGATCGTCTTCAAAAAAGCAGCGGCATCCGGTGCCTGGCGCAGCTGCTGCGAGAACGCGGGATCCATCAGCAGAACCATCAAATGGGAGAGGATCTCCAGATGCAGATCCCCATCGGCCGGCGCTGCGATCATAAAGAACAAATCGGACGGTTTTTGATCCATTGCACCGTAATCCACCCCCTTCTGGAGGACACAGGCCGCCAGACTGGGGTTGCGAACGCTTTCGCTCTTGGCGTGCGGTACGGCGATTCCCCCCTCCACGGCGGTACTGCCTTGCGCTTCGCGGGCCAGAATCGCCCTGCGAAACGCCGCGGGATCGGAAAGTGCACCGCTGCGCCGCTGCAGCGCTATCAGCAGATCGATCACACCCTCCCTGTCCCCTGCAAAAGCGCCGAGGGAAACCTTATCCTGACTGAGCAGGTCCACAATTCTCATAAGAGTTTGACTCCTTCGCTCTAAACTGAAATCTCGGCCAGCAATGCCCGGATCTCTTCTCCGGTTGCCAGGCCGTCGCAAAAGGCAGTGGCGGAACCAGCGGCAACCCCTAGCCGATGGGCATAAAGGTAGTCGCCCCGCTCCAAATAGCCGGCCAAAAAGCCCGCCACCATCGAATCTCCTGCCCCTACTGAATTTCTGACCACACCGCGGGGCGCAGCCAGCCGGTGGCAGGAGCCCGTCTCATCCAGCAGCAGCGAACCCTCGCCCGCCATCGAGACCAGAACATTACCAGCTCCCCGGCACTGCAGCTCGGCTGCCGCATCCCACAGTTCCCTGTCGCTGTGCAGGCGCCGGCCGCAGATCTCCTCCAGCTCGGTGCGGTTTGGCTTGATCAGAAACGGATGATAGGCCAGTGTTTCGGTCAGCAGATCCCGGGAAGCGTCGACAACAAACCGAACACCCTGTCCCTCCAGCCCGGCCAGAATCCGCCGGTAAATATCACCCGGCATCGACGGAGGAACCGATCCGGACAACACCAGAATATCCCCCGATTGCAGCCGGTCCAACCGGGAAAGAAGGGTCGCCAGTGCCAACTCATCGATCCGGGGACCGCATCCGTTGATCTCGGTTTCCTCCTGTGCCCTGATTTTAACGTTGATGCGGGTCAACCCCTCCGCCAGCCAGATAAAATCTGCACAGATGCCGCTGCGCCGCAGTTCCTCCTCCAGGGCTTTCCCGGTAAATCCGGCCAGGAACCCCAATGCAGTGTTCTCCACGCCCAGGCGGTGCAGCACAACCGATACATTGATCCCCTTGCCGCCAAACTGAATCTCCTCGGCGTCGCTGCGATTGACCTCTCCCATCCTGCATCGCTTCAGATGAACCACATAATCCAGTGCCGGATTGAATGTCACGGTATAGATCACTGCTCATCCCCCCTGTGTGTCCCAGCGGAGCCCGAGGCCCTGCCCTGCTGTGATCCGGCTGTGCTGTGCCGAAGGCCACTGCGTAAAACGTCCAATCGCTTTGATATCGCCATGCTCATGTCGTCTCTCCTTTTGTCTTTGTCAAACCGCGAGAAAAAGCACCAGGCCGGCGCATACCGTCCGCATTTTACTGCGGGCGGGACGTCTGCCCATTTCTTGCAGCTTGAAATCATTGTCTCCCTTTCTGACGCATTTACTCTTTTTACAGACTGGTGTCACTTTTTGATTCCGGAAATTTCCAGAATTCTCCTTGTTGTCTGAAACCGCGGTAACGGCACCGCTTCCCGGCACATCCCACGCCAGATGAACGACAATGGAGTACCGGCGATTCAGACGGCACGCTATCCTCCAGGCAGCCTCTTTTGCGGGCAGGCGGAACGCGGGAAGAGAAGCACCGGGACCATACTCACGCTGGAGCTGGAAGAAAAACAAAAAGAAACACCGGACAGTAAGCCGGTGTTTCTTTTTTACCCTTCCGGCAGCGAATCCTTTTCCCTCAGTCCCCCGCCGTCAAAGTGTTTTCCAGTGTTCCCAGTCCCTCGATCTCGACTGTAACGATATCTCCCGCTTTCAGCCAGACCTGATCCTCGCCGCTCTTGCCAAGAACCACACCGGAGGGAGTTCCGGTAAAGATGAGATCGCCTTTTTTCAGCGTAATAAAATCCGAGAGATAGCTGACAATCTGCCCGCAGGAATAAATCATGTTGGCCGTGCTGGAATTCTGCATCACACGACCATTTACCCGACAAACAACGCGCAGATTCGACGGATCCACCTCGTCCTTCGAAACAAAGTAGGGCCCCACCGGCGCGAACTCATCACAAGCTTTTCCCATCGTCCACTGGCTGGAGGCAAACTGCATATCCCGGGCACTGAAATCATTGCCGATGGTATATCCGGCAATATATTGCTCCGCCTCCGAAGCCGTCACGCACTTACAGTCCTTTCCCATGACGATGACCAATTCGGCCTCATAATCAAATTGCTTTGCTTTGCTTGGCAGATGAAGCGGCGCCTTGTGGCCGATTAGCGCATTGCCGAATTTGCAAAACACCGGCGGAAAACCGGGCTTTGAATCCTTTTCCAGTCCGGTCTCATGGATATGTTCGTCGTAATTGAGGCCAACACAAAGAATTTTTTCCGGGGCGGATACAACAGGCGCATAACGAAGCGCTGCCTCCTGCAAAGCCACCCCCTCTTTTTTCGCACATTCCAGAACTTGCTCCGGGCATTGATCCAGCAGATCTTCCATTTTGGTTCCCCGCGGAAGCGCCGCAGGGCCATCTGAGGTCAGGATGCCGACCCGAACGGCACCGTCGCTCTCATAATACTGAAACAGTTTCATTTCGTACCCCCTTTCTGTCAGATTTCTGGCTTGCCGCATGTGATGAGCATAGTATAGCAAAAAAAGCCTTCACAGGCAAATACCGCTTGCTGCTTTTATATCCTGCCGCCGCTGTGCGGCAGGAGCGTTTGGATCCGGGAGCAAGAACCCGGCGCAGGGATCATTTATTTGTTCCGGGCATAATGATCTCCCGCGGTATACGAAAAAAGCACCTGCAAAGCAGGTGCTTCTCTTTTG
>CASEBP010000101.1 GCA_949285275.1 uncultured Oscillospiraceae bacterium
GAAAGCTCTTGGTGCGCTCGTCCTGGGGATTACCGAAGATCTGTGCCGGAGTGCCCGCCTCGGTGATCTGGCCCTGGTCCATAAACAGCACCCGGTCGGCGACCTCCCGCGCAAAGCCCATCTCATGGGTGACGATCACCATCGTCATCCCATCGGAAGCGAGCGCCTTCATGACATCGAGCACTTCACCGACCATCTCCGGATCGAGGGCGGAGGTCGGCTCGTCAAAGAGCATGACGTCCGGATCCATTGCGAGGGCCCGCACAATCGCGATCCGCTGTTTCTGGCCGCCCGAGAGCTGGCTGGGATAGTTGGCCGCCTTGTCCGGCAGGCCAACCCGCTCGAGCAGGGTCATCGCCCGCTTTTCAGCCTCCTCCTTGGACTTTCCCTTGAGCTTAACCGGACCGATCGTGATGTTGTCGAGGACCGACAGGTTATTGAAAAGATTAAACTGCTGGAAAACCATGCCCATCTTCTGCCGCAGCTTGTTGATGTCGGTCTTCTTGTCGGTGATATCCACCCCTTCGAAGATGACCTGACCGCCGGTCGGCTGCTCGAGCAGGTTGAGACACCGCAGGAAGGTGCTCTTCCCCGAGCCGGAGGGGCCGATAATGGCAACCACCTCGCCCTGACTGATCTCGGCGTCGATGCCGCGCAGGACCTCCAGCTTGCCGAAGCTCTTTCGCAGTCCCTTAACGCTGATCATTGCGGTTCATCCTCCTCTCGATGATGCTGACCCCGCGTCCCGCCAGGAAGTTGAGGACAAAGTAGATAACGCCCACGATATAGTAATTGGGCAGGATCTTGTAAGTGATGGTCTTGACGGCGTTCATCGAGTACATCAGGTCGGCGACGCCGAGATACTGGATAATGGCCGTCTCCTTGACCAGCGTGATGAACTCGTTGCAGATGGCCGGCAGGATATTCTTGATCGCCTGCGGAAGGACGATCTCCTTCATCGCCATCGAGGCCGGCATACCGATACTGCGGGCAGCCTCCATCTGGCCAATATCCACCGCCTGGATGCCGGCGCGCAGGATCTCGGCGACATAGGCGCCCGAATTGAGCGACAGGGCAATCAGGCAGGGCAGCAGGCGGGTCAGATCCATGCCAAGGAACATCCCCTCGGGGAAGCTCATCAGCTTGGTCAGCTGCAGGTAGAAGATCCACAGCTGAACAATCATCGGGGTGCCGCGGAAGACGGCGATATACGCCCGCGCGACCGAACTGACCACCCGGTTTTTGGACATTCGCAGCAGCGCCACGATCAGGCCGGCCAGACAGCCGCCCACCACCGCCAAAAGGGCGAGGACAATCGTGTTGCGGGTCCCCCGCAGAAAGTAGGGCCAGTACGAGGTAACCAGATAGATCATATCAGAGAAAATCTCAGGCATCCTTGGGCGCTCCTTTAAGTCGTCGGGTGAAGGGATGGCGGGGAACTTCGGCTTGCTGCACCGTACCCGCACCGTCCCGGCATGGAAAAGCACCCGGCGCACCCATCCGGAGGATTCCGGATGCGCCGCCGGGATGCTTCAAAAGGGCGTTGCGCCCTGTCTTGCTGCCAGTGAATCAGGCGGCCGCCTCAGCGGTATCGGCCTGCTCCTGGAACTGCATAACCCACTTGTCCACCATCTTTTCGGCGATGACGGTGTCAAGCACTTCATTGACCTGCTCGCAGAGCTCGGTGTTGTCCTTATTGAAAGCAACCGCAATGTTGTTGGCGTCCATCTCGATCTGGATGTCGGACTTGACCAGCGCGGGGTTGGAGGCCAGAACACTGTCGCCGACCGTCGTCTCACAAATGACCGCGTCCAGCTGTCCCTCCATCAGCATCATAATGCTGTCCTGGAAGTTCTGGATGATGACAGCAGTCTCGCCGGCATACTGCCGGGCGAGGCTCTCCTGCAGGCTGCCCATCTGACCGGCGACCTTCTTGCCCATCAGCACATCGGCCGAGGTATAGGCGTCCTTGTCCTCAGCGCGGACCAGCACGACCTGCTCCATGCCGAAATAGGGCTGGGAGAAGAGGCATTCGGCCTCCCGCTCGGGGGTGATCGAGAAGCCGGCGATAATCATGTCATAGGAGCCTTCCTTGAGTCCGCCGACCAGGCCGTCAAAGCTCATGTCGACGATCTCCAGCTCATAGCCGAGCTGCTCGCAGATGTACTTGGCCAGCTCGATGTCGGCGCCGACGATCATGTCGTTGCCGTTGGCATCCATCTGGTGGAACTCATAGGGCGGGAAGTCGGCCGAGGTGCCGACCCGCAGCTTGCCCTTCGAGGCGGTCTCGGAGGAGGCGGCTTCGGACGAAGCGGCCTCGGAGGAAGCGGCCTCGGACGAAGCGGTTTCAGAGGACGCGGCGCTGCTCGCGGGGGCGCTCGAAGAGGCGCCGCCGCAGGCGGCCAGCGTTCCGATCATTGCGACGGCACAAACCATCGCCAGAATCCGTTTTAATGAAATCATGGAACTGATTCTCCTTTTCTGTGATCTCCCTTCGCCAGGCGGAGGGGGGTGTCTTTCATCTTATCCTGCCCGGCCCGGTTTGTCAACTGATTTTCGAAGATTTATCCATACTTTTTGAAATTTAGACGGTTTTATACATAAAAAATCGAATATTCGTGGGAATTATTCATTTATTCGACTTCCTCGTCCTCCTCATCCGAAGAGGGTCCCCGCTGGTAGAAATAGGGGCGGGTCTCCATCGTTCCCTGCTGACTGCGGTAGACATATTCCGAGCTGGAGGACTTTTCCTCCTCTTCCTCCTCGGGGGAGTCAGGGTTATCCGCCACATAAAGGATCACCGTATCAGCACTGCGGTAGACCGTCTCGCCGGCCGGCACGCTGGACGAAACGACCGTCCCGTTTTCGGCCTCGGGAGCTTCAACCGGCTCCCAGCGGTAGACGATCTCCAGTCCCTCGAGCAGGCTTCCCGCCTTTTCGAGGGTCATCCCCTCGACGGTGGGCATCGCGATCTGCTGGCTGCCCTTGCAGACCCAGACCCGGATATCGATGATCTCTCCCTCCTCGGCGTCGCTGCCGGCGTCAGGAACCTGAGCCACGATCTCCCCGGCGGGGTGGATCTCCGAAAAGACCCGCTCGATGGTGAATCGGAACAGGCTGCGATAGAGCGGATCGAGCAGCACCTCTTCGATGTTGTGGCCGACCAGATTGGGGATGAGGATCTGCGGCTCCTGCGGCTGGGAGACGGTCTCCTGCGGCTGGGAAGCCGGCTCCTGCGGATTGTCAGCCGGCAGGGCGGCAAACTGGGTATCGACGATCTTGAAGCTGATCCCCAATGCAATGACCGCCACCAGCAGGGTCAGCAGCAGCGCAAAGACCAGCGAACGGATTCCAAACAACGCCGGGGCCGTCTCGGGCGAATCCTCCCGCCGGAGCACCGAAATCGGATAGGTGACCGTCCCGCTGCCCGGCTCGTTGAGCAGCGCGATCCAGAACTCCCCGACCGTGCGGTAGCGGGTTCTCAGATCGACCGACAGCGCCCGAATCAGCGCGTCCGAAACGTGCTGTGGGATATCGGGATTGAGCTGCCGGGGAGGAATCAGGGGATGCTTTTCGCCCCGCTGCCGCCACTCGATCGGCGGGATGCCGGTCAGCGCGAGGTAGCAGACGGCGGCAAGCGAATAGACGTCGCTCCAGCTGCCCTGCCAGCTGTTGGAGGAATACTGTTCAGGGGCGCTGTAGCCGAAGTAGAGGGTCGCGGTGATCTCGCTGTCGGCGGTGCGGGCAGCCGGAATGCAGAAGCCGGAGAGCAGCAGCTCCTCCCGCTCGGTGAGCAGGACCGTCTCGGCCGAGATGCCGCGATGATAGGTTCCATCGGAGTGGATCCGTTCCAACGCCCCGACCAGCGGCGTGAGCATCTTTTTCCAGGTGTTCCAGCCGATTGGGCGGCCGATTCGGGCCAGGTGATCCCCAATTGTCTCGGCCCCGACATACCACTCGACCGAATAGACGGTCGCATTGCTGTGCAGCAGCGCAAACGGGCGGACAAACGGCAGCTCAGGCGGCAGCTCCATCAGGTAACGGCACAGTTCCTCATAGTCGGAGGACAGCGATTTGTACTGCACCTCACAGCCGGGGACCACCGTAATCCGGCCGTCCTCCTCGCGGCGCATGATCGGCGCGGGGCAGAATTCGCGCACCGTCACCATCCGGTCACAGGTAGTGTCCCGGCCAAGATAGAGGACCGTTTCGCCGCACTGCGAGAGGCGGCGGGTCAGTTCAAAGCGGCCGTCCAGTATGTTGTTTTCGGTCATCTGCGGCACCGAAAGTCCTCCTTTCTGTGCTGGTCAGGAATCCGGCGTCCGGCCGGTCAGCAGGGCTCTCCATTCCGGAAGCGCATCATCATCTCGCTGGTGAGGCTGATGTCCAGCTCGGGCACCGGCACCTCACTGCGGGGAAACCACTCGGCGAAGGACAGCTCATTGGCGTCAAGGGTAATCCGCCCGTCCCCATCGAGATCACAGTAGAAGCCCATCAGCAGCGTATCTGAGAAGGACCAGGGCTGGCTCTTGTAAAACCGCAGGTTCTTGACCTTCAGCCCGACCTCCTCCATCACCTCGCGGTGAACCGTCTGTTCAATGGTCTCGCCGATCTCGGCAAAACCGGCGATCAGCGCGTGCCGGGTATAGGTCCGTCCGGCGTATTTGGACAGGAGGATCCGGTCCCCATCGAGCACCGCGACGATGACCGCCGGGCAGATTTTGGGATACTCCATCTGTCCGCAGGAGGGGCAGAACAGCATCCGCTCCTTGTGGTCCTGCTCGGTCGGGTGGCCGCACCGCCCGCAGAAACGATGGCTGCGATACCAGCCATAGAGCTGAAAGCCGGTGATGCCCGCAAAGGCGAGATGACGGGGGGACAGGGTGCGGAAAATTTCGCGGTTTTCCAGCCGCGCCCCCTCCAGCCCCTCGAAGCGCAGGTCATCGGGCGCAAGGTAAAACCGCTCGTCGTCCACCGAAAAGAGGTAAAGGTAACGCTCATAGAGCGAAGGATTCTGCGGCGCGAGGTCGCCAAACCGGGGGAACTCCCAGCCCTTTCCCCTCTCGAGCAGCAGTACCTCCTTGCCCCGGAAAAAGAGCAGAACACTCTCCGGCTGTGGTGGGCAAGGGCGATACTCGTTGGCAAACTGGTGGGGTGCAATATCCTGAATCATCCTTATAACCTCCGCTGTCTCAGTGAATGTTATCATACCCTTCCCCGGGAAGGCTTGTCAAGGGCGGCACAGCTTTTTGCTCTTCGCCCCTTGCCTTTTGCCTGCCATCACAGTATGATGGGAGGCAGCGAGAACGCTGCGAAGGAGGGATACCGTATGCTCGCGCTGCTCGCCGCCTCTGAAACCGGCCAGGCCGACAAGTTTACCGCGCTGTATCAGCGCTATTACCGCGCGCTGTGCGGTCTCGCCTTCTCGATCCTCAAGGAGCCGCAGGCCGCCGAGGACGCGGTTCACAACGCTTTTGTCAATATTTTGAAGCATCTCGACAAAATTGAGGAAATTGACTGTAGTAAAACCCGTTCTTTTTTGATTGTTATTACCAGAAGGGAAGCATACCGGCTCTATAACGCCCGCAAGGCCGACCCGATCCTCGATTGGGAAGAGGTTGCCCCACCGCCCGAAGGGGATGCCGTCTGGGAGGAGATCGCCCGTGCCGCCGACAGCGAGACGCTCACCGCCGCGATGCAGTCCCTGCCCGAGATCGACCGGCAGCTTTTAATCGGCAAATATGCCTATGGTTACCGCTACCGGGAGCTGGCC
>CASEBP010000102.1 GCA_949285275.1 uncultured Oscillospiraceae bacterium
CTGCACAGCGCTGCGCGAGGCGACGGCCGGCGCGGTTGCGGCTGAGCTGCTGGGGGAGGCCTTCGCCGCGCTCTAGCCGCCCGGCCGGGAAATTTGCAGGAAGTTTCACCAGACAGGAAGGGTTTTTTCGACTTTTCCGGTATAATAAGATAGAGCCCCTTTTCAGGGGCGGCAGAAAGGAGACCGCGGATGACCGTTCGAGAAGAAACCGAGGCGCTTGAGCGCCGGATTCTTTCCCCGTTGGCGCGGCAGTCGGCCGACGCCAAACGGGAGGCGCCGCTCGAACCCTGCCCGATCCGCACCGCCTTCGCACGGGATCGGGACCGGATTCTTCACTGCAAGGCGTTCCGGCGGCTCAAGCACAAAACCCAGGTCTTTCTCTCACCGGAGGGGGACCACTACCGCACCCGCCTGACCCATACGCTGGAGGTTTCGCAGATTGCGCGGACCGTTGCGCGGGCGCTGCGGCTCAACGAGGACCTCACCGAGGCGATCGCCCTCGGCCACGACCTCGGACACACCCCCTACGGCCATGCGGGGGAGGCGGCACTCAACGAGTGTTGTCCCCACGGCTACCGCCACGCCGCCCAGAGCGTGCGGGTGGTGCGGGTGCTCGAGCGGGACGGGGCGGGACTCAACCTCACCCTCGATGTCCTCGACGGCATTGCCTGTCACACCGCTGGTCAGGATGCCGCCACCCTCGAAGGGCGGGTGGTGCGCTACTGCGACAAGGTCGCCTATCTCAATCACGACTTTGACGACGCGGTGCGGGCAGGGCTGATCGGCGAAGGGGATATCCCGTGGGAGATCAAGTATACCGTCGGGCGCAGCAAGTCCCAGCGGATTGAGAGCTTTGTCTCGTCGCTGATCACTGCGTCGTCCGACGATATCCGGATGGCCCCTGACGTCCAACGCGCTTTTGAGGCGCTGCGTGCCTTCATGTTTGAAGCGGTCTACCGCAACCCGATGGCCAAGGGTGAGGAGGGCAAGGCCAAGGCGATGCTGCAGGGGCTTTACCGCTATTTTGTCGCCCATCCGGACAAGCTCCCCGATGAGTACCGCAGCATCGCCGATGCCGAGGATATCGACCGGGCGGTCTGCGATTACATATCGGGGATGAGCGACCGCTATGCGGTCAACGTCTACGACAGTTTGTTTGTGCCCCGTTCCTGGGGCCTGTGATCACGCCGGACGAAAGGGGGGAAGGGGATGATTCCCGAAAGCTTTCTTGAGGAGCTCAAATACCGGTCGGACATCGAACAGATCGTCTCGCCCTACACCAATCTCAAGCGAGCGGGACGCAATCTGACCGGGCTGTGCCCCTTCCACTCGGAGAAGACACCGTCCTTTGTTGTCTACCCTGAGAACAACTCCTTCTACTGCTTCGGCTGCGGCGCGGGCGGGGATATCATCACCTTCGTGCGGATGGCCGAACACCTCGAATATACCGAGGCGGTGCGGTTTTTAGCCGACCGGGCGGGGATGAAGCTGCCCGAGGAGGCCGACGACCCGCTTTCGCGGCTCAAAACCCGGGTGCTCGAGGCCAATCGGGAGGCGGCGCGGTTTTATCATGAGACGCTGATCTCCGCCGAGGGCCGCGCGGGACTCGACTATCTGCGGGGCCGCGGGCTGTCCGACCGGACCATCCGGCGGTTCGGGCTGGGTTTTGCGCCCGATCGCTGGGACGCCCTGCGAAACCGCCTGCGGGAGAAGGGCTTCTCGGATGATGAGCTGGTCGCCGCGTCGCTGCTGCGCCGCGGGCAGCGGGGCGGAAGCTTCGACCAGTTCCGAAACCGGGTGATCTTCCCGATCATCGACCTGCGTGGTTCGGTCATCGCCTTCGGCGGGCGGATCATGGGGGAGGGACGGCCGAAATACCTCAACAGCCCCGATACCCCGGTCTTCAAAAAGAGTCGGGGGCTGTTCGCCCTCAATCTCGCCAAAGCGACCGCCCAGCCGCGGCTGATCCTCTGTGAGGGGTATATGGATGCCATCGCGGTCCATCAGGCGGGGTTTGACAACGCGGTCGCTACGCTGGGCACCGCGCTGACCGACGAACAGGCGCGGCTGATCTCCCAGTATACCGGGGAGGTGGTGATCGCCTACGATTCGGACGAGGCCGGCCAGAAGGCCACCCGCCGGGCCGCCGGGCTGTTTGCCAAAACGGGGGTGCGGGTCCGGGTGCTGACAATGGCCGGCGCCAAGGACCCCGACGAATACCTGAAGAAATACGGTCAGCAGCGGTTTGCCCGCCTGCTTGATGAGAGCGCCAACTCGACCGAGTATGCGATTGGCCGGCTGCGGGAGCGGTTCGATCTCGGCACCGACGACGGCAAGGTCGCCTTCCTGCGGGAGTTCGCGCCGCTGATGGCGGGGCTGCAGGACCGGGTGGAGGCGGACGTCTATACCACCCGGGTTGCCTCTGAGCTGGGGGTCAGCCGGGAGGCGCTCGCCGAACAGATCCGTGCGCTGCGGGAGCGCAATGCCCGGGCGCAGAAGAAGAAGTTCGACCGGTCGCTGCGGCTCTATACCCAGGAGCTTCCCAACCAGCCCCGCGACCCCCAGCGGGAAGAAAATCTGCGCTGCGCGCTCGCCGAGGACCGGCTGATCGCGCTGATACTGCGAAACCCCGAGGCCGGCGCACAACTTGCGCGGGAGATCGGCCCGGAGGATTTTGTGACCGATTCCAACCGGGAGATCTTTACGGTGCTCTCCCGGCGGCTGAAGGCCGGACAATCGGTTGAACCGATGCTCCTCTCCGGCGAGCTGGACGCCGGACAGATGGGGCGGATCTCCTACCTGCTCGCCTCGGCCCGGGATCAGAGCCTGACCCCCGGAGCGGCCCGGGACTACATAGCGGTGCTGCGCGACAAGCGGGCGCAGCGGACCCCCGAGCAGGTCGGATCGATGGACGAAACGGAACTCGCCGCCTTTGTGCGGGAGATCGCCGAGAAAAAGAAGAAACAACAGTAGGAGGATATGCCGGTGGCAGCACAGGAAAAGAACATCGTCAAGGAACTGCTCGAACTCGGCAAAGCCAAGGGAAAGCTCACCACCACCGAAATCAACGACGCCCTCGAGGACGTAGACTTTGACGTCGAGCAGGTCGAAAAGCTCTACGAAACCCTTGAGGGGGCGAACATCGAGATTGTCGAAAACTATGCGCCGAGTATCGCGGCCGAGTTTCCACCGGTTGAGGAGGAGATGGAGTCGGCCCTCTCGGCCGAGGGGATCAGCATCGATGATCCGGTCAAGGTCTATCTCAAGGAGATCGGCCGGGTACCGCTGCTGTCGGGCGACGAGGAGGTCGAGCTGGCAGTACGGATGAGCCAGGGCGACCCGCAGGCCAGAAAGCGCCTGTCAGAGGCCAACCTGCGGCTGGTGGTCTCGATTGCCAAGCGATATGTCGGGCGGGGGATGCAGTTCCTCGACCTGATCCAGGAAGGAAACCTCGGGCTGATTAAGGCGGTGGAGAAGTTCGACCATACCAAGGGCTTCAAGTTCTCCACCTACGCGACCTGGTGGATCCGCCAGGCGATCACCCGCGCCATCGCCGACCAGGCCCGCACCATCCGTATCCCGGTGCATATGGTCGAGACGATCAACAAGGTCAAGAAGGTCTCCTCCCAG
>CASEBP010000103.1 GCA_949285275.1 uncultured Oscillospiraceae bacterium
CTGGTATCTGCATATTCTGGCACAGTACAACGTCACCGGTGCGACCACCCATAAATACCAGGAATTTTTCTTCCCCGCCACCCCTGCCGCCGCCCTGCCCACCCTGGAGGCTTCGGCCGACAACAGCAGCTGGGCCCAGGCGCGCACGATCCGGCTGTCCTATACCCCCGAAACAGCCACGGTCACGATGACCGACCCAGACGGCCAGCTCCGTGAGGTCACCGGCGATCAAACGGTCACGCGGAACGGCTGGTACTCCTTTGTCCTGACGTCGGGAGACGAGACCATCTCTCAGGCGGTGGAGGTGACCCGCATCGACCGGGAGGCCCCCGCCGTGGAGGAGCTGCGGCAGCCCTCCGCATCCTCCATTCCGCTGGAGAGCCTTTCCTTCAGCGCGGTCTTTTCCGACGAGGGCTCCGGGGTTCAGAAGGTGGAATACTGCTTTGACTCCTCCGATACGGTTCCCGCTTCGGGCTGGAGGAGCGCTTCGCCCAGCGCCGGACGGTATTTCTTTTCCTACCAGGCCCAAAATGAACAGCCGGAGACCGTCTATCTGCATCTGCGCGCCGCCGATCATGTGGGAAATACCGTCGAAAAAACCAGTGGCGGCTATGTGGTGCAGGCGCCCGCCACAGGGGAGCTGACCGTCTCCCTTTCGGACGCGCCGGCGGACTGGCAGCGCAGCGCCCAATTGATCTGGTCCCTGGGCGGGAAGACCGGGGATTCCCCCTTTACCCTCTATGGCATTTCCGATCAGGGGGCGCAGTCGGTTTCGGATCTCTCCGGTACCCTGGCCGTCGCCAGAAACGGCCTGTATACCGTGGCCGCGACCGACAGCCGGGGGAGAACCGGGCAGGCGTCCCGGCTGGTCAACCGGATTGATACGCAGGCCCCCTCCGTTTCGGAAATCCGGGCGCCCTCCGGCTGGGCCACCCAGAAAACGATCGCCTTGGTGGGACTCAGCGATGCAATGACCCCCATTTACGATGAGGAGGGCAGGGTCACCCATTACGACGGAAGCGGGGTGGCAGAAAAGCGCTTCAAAACGCTCGGGGCGGATGACGGCGCCGCGACGGAAATTGATGGCGACAGCTTTGTTATAACCGAGAACGGCAGCTATCTTCTCATCCTCACCGACCGGCTGGGCAACGAGTCCTGGCGGCTCTTCACCGTCACGGGCATCGATACCGCGGCGCCCAGGGTGACGCCGCCGTCGCTCCCGCAGAGCTGGCAGCCGGATCCCGTGGAGATCACCCTTGCCGTTTCGGATGAGGGGAGCGGCATCCGTTCGGTCAAAACCGCATTCACGGCGAGCCGGGACGTGCCGGATGACAGCGCGCTGCGGGAACAGCCATACGACAGCGATGCCCAAACGGTTACGGTGACCACCGCGAACAGCGCGGACCGGTATCTCTACTACCGGGTGACCGATGGGGCCGGCAATGTCACCGACGGCTTCTGCGGGGAGATTTATACAGATACCGGCAGGCCGGAGATTGATGCCGTCCGGCAGATGCCCGGGCTGGAATCCCAGCGGGGGAAGGCGGTGCTGGAGATGGTCACGCAGGACAGTGCGTCAGGCATTACCCGGTACTATTCCGCAGACGGGGAGCATTATCAGGCATTGACCTCTAATATGGTCACCCTCGAGACCCCCGGAAGGCACTATTTCAAGGTGGTCAACGGGGCCGGAACGGAAAGCGATGTCGAGGAGGTCGTGCTCTGCCAGGTGGATTTTTCGACCGGCGGAGCGGATGCGCTGCCTTTCCATCTGGTGCTCGCCGGTGAGACGGTCATCCCGCCTCAAGCCCCTTCCCGTACCGGCTATCGCTTTACCGGATGGAAAAAGGACGGGGAGGCCTATCGCTTTGACGATGCGGTGACCGGGGATCTCACCCTCGCTGCCGGTTGGGAGCTTGAGCCGCCGCTGGTTTCGATTCACACTTCCTATGACGGCAGCGCCGAACCCTTTGTCTATCACGGCGGAGATCTGCTCTTTGGGGTCAGTGCCACCCATCCCGTGGATGGGATCCGCTATACCTATCAGTGGCATGATGAGAACGGCAACGGGATTTATGGCGCGAACGGGCAGAACTACGCGGTATCTGCGGCCGATGCCGGGGAATACCGCTATTCCTGCACGGTCACTGCCACCGACCGCAGCGGCCTTTCCTCCACCTCTTCCCAAACGGCAGCGGTATCGATAAGGCGGCAGACGGTGGCCGTTCCGGATCCGGATGGCCGCACCTTCACCTACAACGGCCGGCCGCAGACCTATGCCGTTGCCAGCGATCCCCGCTATACCGTGCGGGGAAACCTGCAGACCGCTGCCGGCGATCATACCGTGACGGTTTCGCTCGTCGATACCGTCAACTATCAGTGGGATTCCGATGAGACCGCTGCGCTGCGCTATACCTTTGTAATCCAAAAAGCGCCGGTGCGCTTTGAGGTGAGCGATTGGCGCCATGATTATGACGCTGCCGAGCAAGCTGCCGGGGTGAACCCACAGACCGATGTGGCCGGGCTGACGGTATCCGAAGAGGATTACACCGTTCACTATGAGCAGGGCGGAAGGGCCGTTTCCCCCGTCGGAAGGGGAAGCTATGATATCGTCGTTACCCTGAAAAACGAAAACCTGATATTTGCGGATGAGGACGACAGCCTGCGGAAGCAGAAGGTGGGGACGCTGGAAATCCTCGGCGCTGCCTATCCCCATGCCGATGCCATGACCTGGCCGCAGGCTGCCGCGCTGACCTATGGGCAGGCCCTGGGGGAGAGCCCCCTCACCGGAGGCGATCAGGAGGGGGCCGGCCGCTATGCCTGGAAGTCGCCGGATACCATCCCCACGGTGGAGAACGACGGGCATATTGTGGTTTTCACCCCGCGGGATCCCAACTATTTTCCGGTGGAACATACGATAAAAATTGAAGTGGCCCCCCGGGAATTGACCGTCGCAGACGTCGAGGCGCAGACCCGGGACTATGCGCCGGACAACACCGCCGTCACCCTTTCGGGCGGCAGCCTGGTGGGGATTGTCATCCGGGACGGTAAGGCGGACGATGTGACGCTTGACGGCACCAACGCCCGGGGAAGGGTGCAGGCGCCGGATGCGGGGCGGAAGCTTCCGGTTTTGGTCAGCGGCTATGTCCTTGCGGGTGCGGACGCCGCCAACTATACGCTCAGGCAGCCGGGCGATGTTACGGTGGAGATCACCCCCGCCGAGGGCACCGGTTCGGTATCGATGGCGGATTGGACCTACGGAGAGGCCGCCTCCCTCCCGGCTGTCACCTCGGAGACCAATGGCACCGGTTCGGTCACCTACCGCTACACCGGGACGCTGGCGGATGGAACAACCCTGTATGCGTCGGACGATCCGCCCACCGACGCGGGCAGCTACCGGGTGGAGGCCGTTTTTGCCGCCACCAATAACTACCGGGAGGTTAGAATGCAGTCGGACTTCACCGTGAACCGGCGCCCGATCCTGATTACCTGGAACAAGCTGGATGCCGTTTACTGCGGTTTTGCCCAGGCGCCGGAGATTACCGCGCTGATCGATGTGCGGGAGGCCGACCGGGGGAGGGTTTTGGCTTCTGCTGAAGCCTCTGCCCAAACCGATGCGGGTTCCTATGACGCGACAGCCCGGCTTTCGGGGGAGCGCGCCGAAAATTACACCCTTCGCAACGGGACGGAGACCTTCGTGATCCGGCCGGCCCCGGTCACCATCCAGGTGACCGGAAACAGCAACCGGGACGATGGGGAGGTGCATACCGCCCAGGTTACCGCCGAGGCGCTGGGGCAGGAATTCTCCGCTTTTTCCGTCCGCTATCAAACGGCAGACGGCGAAACGGCGAATCCCCCCGTCGAAGCGGGACGGTATCAGATTCTGGCCGCGCTGACCGATTTCAACTACCGCCACAGCGGCGCAAAGGATGGCGCCGAACGGCAGATCGGCGTGCTGGAGATCTACCGGACAGATGCACCGGCAGTCTATTCGGTGACCTTTTTGCCGGGCGCGGAGGATGTCTCCGGTTCGCTGCCGGTTTTGCCGGACAGCACGGCGGGAAGCTTTCATTTCCTCCCGGATCCGGGAGAGTTGGAACGGGAAGGATACCGGTTCGCCGGTTGGGAATATGGTGGAAAGATCTATGATGCCCACACGGAATTTCTGATGCCAGCCCGGGATGTGACCTTTACCGCCGTCTGGGCGGCATCCCCTTATGAAATCGGCGGTTCGGTGGTTTGGGGGGAGTCGGATGACCCGAAGCCGGCAGGCGATGTGCTGGTTACCCTGATGCGCGGCAATCAGCAGATTTCGCAGATGACGACAGCGCCGGACGGCTCCTTCACTTTCCGACAGGTTACGGCTGGGGTCTATAATCTGATTGCGCGCTATGGAGAGATCGTCCAGACCAAGAAAATTGAACTGATTGGCCAAAATCCCGATCCCTGCATCCTTCGGCTGCCCCTGGGAAAAACCAACTCGGTACTGACTGTTCTGGACGGGGCTCCCGACGTGGTTGTGGGAAATCTTGAGAAGCTCTTTTTCGGGGAGCCTGATGAGGTGATTTACACCGAAGCGGATCGTGTGCTGGTCGGGAATGGCGGAACGGTAGAGATCCGCATGACGGCGGACGCGGTCAGTCCCGCGGCGGACAGCCCGATGGATCAGGCGATCAACAGGCTGCCCGGCGGATTCTGGGAAGGGATTACGCTGAATTTGACCCTTGACAAGTGCCGGAAGGATGCCGGTGGCAAGGTGCTGGACAATCAGCCCATCACCGAAGCCAATCTGCTCATCGAGATTGTCGTTCCCCTGGACGGCGCACTGCAGGACCGTGATCGGTATCGGGTCCTGCGGGAACATGAGGGCACGGTGGATGAGATCGGCATTTCGGAAAACGCCGAAGGAGAATACTATATCCTTCATGAGGATCGCAGGTCGCTGACCATCTTTGCCAAGCGGTTTTCTCTCTATTCGGTTTTCTGTTCCGATGACCGCTCGGGCAACGGCGGCGGGGACGGTGGCGGTGAAAGCGTAAGGCCGAAGCCTCAGCCCGAAACGGAAAAAACAGAGGACGTCAGGTTAACGCCGGTACCGGAACCGGCGGGACAACCGATTGAGGCGGAAAAGGCCGACATCGCCCCGCCGGCCCGGCCGGAGGAGACGCCGTCTTCCGCTGCTGCGCCGCCGGCGGCAGAAGAGCCGCTCCGGCAGGAAGTTGAGCGGGCAGATGAGCGGGAACAGGTGTCGCTGCCGGTGGAATTGCCGGCTTTGGAAAAACCGTTTGTACTGCTGAATGCGGTTGGGACGATGCTTTCGGTTGCGCTGGCGCTTTTGAGGAAGAGCAGAGGGAAATCCCGCTGGCTTGCGATGGGCTGCGCCGCCGGCGCGCTGGCCATTACGCTGCTCACCATCGGCTGGTATGGAATCGTTGCGGCTGACATCTGGACGATTCCCGTTGCTGCGCTGACGCTGCTGGTTTTCCGCCTTTCCGGGCGGACACAGGCGTAAATGACGATTCCGGCCCGCTTGAATAAGAACATCTCCCGCCATGCTCAGAGAAGAAAAATCCGCAGAGAGCGAAGCGGCATACCGCTGCACATGACATTTTCCGCATGGCTGTGATATAATGGCGGTGGCAGGACAGAGCAGGAGGTGTGGTCATGGCGATAGAAAACGGCGAGTGGGTGATGCGGGGGCTTTCCTGGGACAGCCCCTGCCGCATCCGAAGCTGGGAGGAGCTGATCTGCCGGATCGACGAGGTCGGATTTTTGCCTCTTTTCAAAAACGAGATCGACGGATTTTCCGCCGAGGAGCACACCTCCGGCCTCTACTGGTGGAGCGGCGACCCCGAACAGGACCCCTGGGAGTGGCGGCAGCTCATTGCCCGAAGCGGCCGGGTGGCCTATGGCAAATTTTTTGGCAGGAAAGCCGGTTTTATCTCCCGAGAATGGTTTCCCCACTTTGCCAACTGGCGGCGGGACGGCTATGATTTTGACAGCCGGTGGGATGAGGGGCTGGCCAATCTGCGGCAGAAGCGGATTATGGATCAGTTTTCAACCCATGAGGCGCTGTATTCCTATGAGCTCAAACAGCTGGCTGGCTTTGGCAAAGAGGGGGAGAAGAACTTCGAGGGGATAGTGACCGATCTGCAGATGAGCGGGTATCTGCTGATCCGGGATTTTCGCCAGCGCCTCAACCGCAGGGGGCAGCCCTATGGATGGCCTATCTCCGTCTATGCCACACCCGAGACACTGTGGGGATATGACCATATCTCCTCTGCCTATTCGGAAGAACCCGCGCAATCGAGGGAACAGATTTATCAACAGGTGTGCCGCTGCTTTCCCGCTGCGACAGAAGAAACGCTCCGGGCTGTGTTGGAATGGAAAAAATGAGAGACCAGTCTGGATCATCCAAAATGAGATGCCACTGCGAGGGGATGGTCATATGAAAAAGTGCAGAATCACCGTCATGCGTATTACCCGGTATGAGGATCTGATGGCCCGGTATGAGAACCCGATCCTTCACGCCTGCGGCATGCAGGAGGGGCAGATCTTTGTGGCCAACGGTTGGGAAAAACCGGAGGGATTTTGCCAGAGCGCCTGGGATACCCTCTCGCCCTTTGTGCTGGCCTTAAGCCACGGCGGGGAAAATTTTTACGACGGCTGGATGAAGAACCCCCGGTCTGCGATGCTCTCCTGCAATGACGGTTTTCGCCCGGTCAGCTTTCTGGTCGAGGCGCTGGACGAAGACGCGCAATGAGGAGGCAATGGGATGTTTGAAAACAAAGTGGCGGTTGTTACCGGTGGGGCCAGAGGAATCGGAAGGACCATCGCCGAGGAATTTGAAAAGGCAGGTGCGCGGGTGTGCATCATCGACCGGATTTCCAACGGGTATTATGTGGGAGATCTGGCTGATCCGGCGGTACTCGAGGACTTCGTCCGCAAGGTCGTCGCCGACTGCGGCCATCTGGATTATCTCATCAACAACGCCCCTCCGCTGATGAAGGGAATCGACGAATGCAGCTATGAGGAATTTAACTGCGCGCTGCGGGTGGGGGTAACGGCGCCGTTCTATCTCGCCAAGCTGTTTGCGCCGCATTTTGCACCTGGCGGCGCTATTGTGAATATCTCCTCCTCCCGGGACAGGATGAGTCAGCCTCAGACCGAAAGCTATACGGCGGCCAAGGGCGGTATTTCCGCTCTGACCCATGCGCTGGCGGTGAGTCTCGGCGGCCGGGTGCGGGTCAACGCCATTTCGCCCGGTTGGATTGACACCAGCTTCACCGTCTATGAAGGGCCGGACGCTGTCCAGCAGCCCGCCGGCCGGGTGGGAAATCCGCTGGATATCGCCAACATGGTGCTCTATCTCTGCTCCGATAAGGCAGGCTTCATCACCGGTGAAAATATCTGCATCGATGGCGGAATGACCCGGCAGATGGTCTACCACAACGATTTTGGTTGGACGCTGAGGGAAAACGGGAAATAAGACCGGCTGTCCGCTTCCCCCCTGCGGCAAAAGGACAAGCCGTCTCTCCGGCGGGGTGAAAAGATGGAACTGGGACTTACCTTTCCGATGCAGCGTTTTCTGAAAAGAAAACCGCCGGCCTACGGCACTGAGCCCGACCGGCGGTTTTGCTGGGATCTTCATATCATCGGCCTGCGGGGACGAAGCTGCCTGCTGGCTGTCCATTGTCACAGCCGTTATACCTTTGTGCGCTACGATGTGCCGCGGTCTCAATGGGCGAATCTGCCCGGCCTGTTCCAAGAGGGACTGGCCGAAAGCCTTGCCGCTGCCGGATTGCCGCCGGAGCAGATCGAGACGTATCTGTTTCGGGCGGGGCCTGTTGCGCTGACCCGTACCCACGGCCGCCGGGAGGTGGCATTTCTCAACCGGGCGTGGGAGGATGTGCTGAGGCTGGATTTGTGCCTGGATCCCTCCCGTCACGCTCAGCCTCTGCTTGACCATGCAGTTAACACCTGCCCCAGCCGCTGTGCGGGCTTTGAAGGGCTGGGGACAGCGTTGGAACGGATCCTGGCGCTGGAAAGCAAAGACTCATCGGTAAAAGCTGATTGATTTCAAATCGACAGGTCCTGCGCTGCAAAGAGGGAGGCAATATTGATTTGAACAGAGAAGAATGTCTGATCTGCAGGGCGCCGCTGGAATACCTGACAGAGGACCAAGTCATGGAGTGCGCTATCTGCCACCGGCGGGAACCCAGCAAGACCCGTTGTGTGAAGGGCCACTATGTCTGCAGCGACTGCCATACCCAGGGCATGGACAGTATTTTTGGCCTGTGCCTTGCCGAGACCTGCGCCGATCCCATTGTCATCCTCCGGCGGATGATGGACCTTCCCTTCTGCCATATGCACGGTCCGGAGCACCATGTGATGGTCGGGGCGGCGCTGCTCACCGCCTACCGCAATGCCGGTGGCCCGCTGGATCTGGAGAAGGCGCTGCACGAGATATACAACCGGGGAAAGGAAGTCCCCGGAGGAGCCTGCGGCTTTTGGGGCGCCTGCGGAGCGGGGATCAGTGCAGGACAGTTTGTGGCGATTGCCACCGCATCTACCCCGTTGGCCCGCGAGCCGTGGGGGCTGAGCAACCGAATGACCGCCCGTGCGCTGGAACACATCGGCGAGGTGGGAGGTCCCCGCTGCTGCAAGCGGGATTCCTTCCTGTCCGTCCTGGCCGCCGTGGATTTTGTTCGGGAACATCTTGGAGTGAAGATGGAGCGAACCGTTCCGGTCTGCTCCTACAGCGGCCGGAACAACCAGTGTATTGGCAGGCGCTGCCCCTTCTCGGCGGTCCGTTCTCCGATATCTCGGTTGGAGGAGCCGGAGGCGGATGGCCTGCACCGGGGAAAGGATGCCGAATCACAAGCGGCGCATCCGGCCGGATAAGTTTCTGTGATTTTCTATGAAAAAATGCCCGGAGCTTGACTGCTCCGGGCATTTTTGGGGTGAGACATCTTCCGGCGGCTCATCCTCCCAGCTGTTCCTGGCCGAAGACGAACAGCGCCTCATTGATTTCAAAGATATGGTAGTTCCGGCGGGAGATGAAAAATTCGACGATGCGGTCAAACCTGCTGCTGCGGGAAAGGGAAAAGCCTGCTTTTTTCAGCAGTTCTCCGGCCTGTTCCCACGACAGCTCCAGTGCAATGGCCAAGGCGGTGACGGCGGGCTTGGAGGGCCTGGCACAGGCCCCTGACAGAATTTCGGAAAAGAGTGAAGGGGCGATATTGGCCCTTTTGCGGCACTGAGCGTCAGAGATGCCGGCCTCGTCGATTTTGCGCCGCAGCATTTGGGAAATACTTTCGTCCGTCCGACCCGTTTGCATCGGGATATGGGGGCATGCGTTTGCACCGTCACCGTCGAGGAAGACGGTGATGTCGGCGAGGCGCTCTTTTTCAATGATATGGGATGCCTGGCCAAAGATCACAAGCAGGACGCTCATGTCGTGGCTGGAAAGAAAATCCGCGATTGTATCCACCGCCACCTTCAGAGCCTGCTCCTTGGGATAGCCGTAGACACCGGAGGAGATGAGGGGGAAGGCCACCGTCTTGCACCGATATGCAAAGGCCAGTTCCAGCGAGGAGCGATAGGCAGAGGCCAGCAGCTCCCGTTCGCCGCTTCTGCCGCCGCGCCAGACTGGCCCCACCGTATGGATGACATACCGGGCGGGCAGGCGGTATCCCTTGGTGATTTTAGCCTGTCCTGTTTTGCAGCCGCCAAGGGTGCGGCATTCTCTGAGCAGCTCCGGCCCGGCGGCGCGGTGGATGGCGCCGTCCACCCCTCCGCCTCCCAGAAGGCTCTCATTGGCAGCGTTGACGATAGCATCCACGTCGATGGTAGTGATGTCATTTTGCACGAGGAAAAGGGGCATAGCGATACCTCCTCTTTGCCCTTGCCGGCGATGCCCGGACGGGTGAAAAGCATATGCCCCGGGCAGGCAGAAACTGCGGCCGTCCGGTTGACGGCGCCGGTTTATCCGCCCGGCGCGCTCAGAAGGTGACGGTGCGGCTGGGCTCGGTGAAGGAGGAGAAGACGGCAGTTGCCTCGGTCAGTGCGAAAATCATCGTATTTCCGTCGCCGGGGGTATAAGCTCCGCGAAGATTGGGGTAGGCGTCGAGCATATGCTCCTGGGCGGCAACCTCGGGCACTTCCACGGCCTTGGCCGCCAGACGCAGCCAGTTCTTTCCGTCAAACGCACAGAGCTCAACGCGGGGATTTGCCAGCATCTGCTGTGCGACATCCTTCTTGCGGCCGGTCTGGATGGTGAGCTGGCCGTTATACCGGTCGATGGTGCCGAACGGGCGTACCCGGGGCTGTTCCCCGTCCATCGTGGCCAGGTAATAGGTACCACAAGCTTTCAGAAACGTATAGACCTCTTCCATGAAATATCCCTCCTTGTTTTTTTCATTGTATACCCGCAGCCGGCGCAGCGTCAAGATGATGGCATCGATCGGACGGATACGGCGGGAGTTTACATCACATGTGCTGCTCGGCGGGCGCTATCGCCCCGAAAAGAAAACACAGCGGCCTTGAACCTCATGGGATCAAAGCCGCTGTGTCTTGGCGGAAAGATCATCTCAACGGGACTTTTTCCTCTGCATCCGCGCAACCTGGATCATAATGGCACATTCGATGCGCTTGCGGAACAGCTCGCAGCCATATTCATAGATCCCCCGGATCGAGCCGGTGGCATGGTAGGCGTTGGCGGCGCAGCCTCCGCTGCAGTAGAGCTTGGCCCAGCAGTTTTGGCAGTCGGGGCGGGCATAGGCGTTGCACTGGGCAAACTCGTCGCGCAGAGCGGTGTTGGTGACCCCGTCCCAGACGTTGCCCATGCTGTAGGCCGGGTCCCCGACAAACTGATGGCAGGGGAAGAGCTCCCCCCATGGGGTGACGGCGAGATATTCGGTGCCAGAGCCGCATCCGGCGATCCGTTTATAGATGCAGGGACCGCCCTTGAGGTCGATCATGTAGTGATAGAAGGTAAAACCTCTGCCTTCCTCTTCCCGTCGGAGCATCTCCCGGGCGAGGATTTCGTACTGTTCGAACAGAACCGGCAGATCCGCCTCGGTCAGGGCGTAGGGATCGTCGGGGGAACAGACCACCGGCTCCATCGACAGTTCAGTAAAGCCGAGATCCGCCATATGGAAGATGTCGTTGGTGAAGTCGAGATTGTTGTGGGTGAAGGTGCCCCGCACATAGTAGCCCTTCTGGCCGCGGCTGGCAGCGAATTTCTGGAACTTGGGCACGATCAGATCGTAGCTTCCTTTGCCGTTGACGGTGCGGCGCAGACGGTCGTGAACCTCCCGGCGCCCGTCGAGGCTGAGCACAACGTTGTGCATCTCGCGGTTGCAGAAATCGATCACCTCGTCGTTGACCAGGACGCCGTTGGTCGTCAGCGTGAAGCGGAATTTCTTGTGGCATTCCTCCTCCCGCGAACGGGCGTAAGCGACCAGCTGCTTGACGACCTCCCAGTTCATCAGCGGTTCGCCGCCGAAGAAATCCACCTCCAGGTTGACCCGGTTTCCCGAATGGGAGATCAGAAAGTCGAGCGCCTGCTTGCCGACCTCGAAGGTCATCAGCGCCCGCTCGCCGTGATACTTTCCTTGGCTTGCAAAGCAGTAGTCGCAGGTGAGATTACAGGTGTGGGCGACGTGCAGGCACAATGCCTTGATGACGCCGTTGCGGCCCTTGAAATCAAAGACTTTGCCGGCATAGAGGTCCTCGGTATAGAGCTTTCCGGCGCGGCGGAGCGCCTCAACCTGCTCGATGCAGGCAGACAGCGCTTCGCGGGTGACGTCGGGATTTCCTGCATAGCGCTCCAGCAGCAGTTCGATGACCTCTTCGGCGGACTTGTTCTCATAAAGCTGGATCAGGTCGAATGCGACCTCGTCCACCAGATGGACCGATCCGCTGTAGACATCGAGAATAATATGGTAGCCGTTGAGCTGGTAGGCATGAATCATGTGGTACACTCCCGTTTGATGCCGGACAGAAAAACGCCGCTCAACCGCGCGGGCGGTCGGGCGGCCGTTTCCCGGTCAGACCGATTAGTCTTGGGCGCAGCACTTCTCGCACTGCTGATTCGCAACACCGCAGGAGGTCTTGCAGGCCGACTGGCAGGAGGTTTGGCATTCGCCGCAGCCGCCGTCCTTGACGCTCTGGGCCAGATCACGGGTGTCGAGGGTTTCGATTCTAATCATAACAAACAACTCCTTTTTTGGTGAGTGCAGATTACAGTATCTTCATTCTACAGCGAAGCAGGGATGCTGTCAAGCTTTTGTGGAGGCGAGAACCGCCGCGGTTCCCGGCGGAGTTTTCCGGGTGGCGCGCAGGGAGATGCCGGCTTCTCCGGCGCGAAGAACGGCCCGGATACAGTCCTCTTCGATCTCCTCGCCGGGGGTTACCCACGGTACGCCGGGAGGATAGGCCCAGAGGTACTGCGCCGAAACCCGGCCCGCTGCATCCTGCCAACGGACCGGTTCCCAGTCGGCCCGCAGCGCCTCGCCGACCGAAAGGACCGACCGGGGGACCGGCGGTACGGGCGGATCAGGCGGTTTTGCTGCAAAGCCGGCCTGGCGGTCCAGCGAAAGCAGCGCGTCGGCCAGCCGGTCCAGGCCCTCGTCGGAGTCCATCAGACTGGTCATGGCCAGCAGGTAGCCGGGCAAAGCCATTTCGGCTTCGATCCGAAAACCGGTCCGCAGCCGTTCCATCAGCGCCGGACCGTCCAGACCGCAGGATCCGCAGCCGATCACCAGCTTTCCGGGATCAAAATCCCAGCAGAAGCCCGCTTCCTGCTGCAGCCGCTCCTCCGTATAAAGGACCAGGTTCTGCAGTGCCCGGCACCGCTTTTCCAGGCGGGCCAACCGCTGCCGGTAGGCGGAAAAGCGGACCTGTCCCTCCTGTTCAAGCAGCTGCAGGCAGCGGTCAGCCATCGCAAGCAGCGGGTAGGATGGACTGCTTGTCTCAAAGATATCCAGCTGGTGGCTCACCCGCTCCGGGTCGACGAGGGTGCCGCTGCGGTGGAGTACCGCGGTCTGGGTTGGGGCAGGCAGCGTCTTGTGCAGGCTCTGCACCACCAGGTCGGCGCCGCATTGCACCGCGCTTTTGGGAAAGCCGGGATCGAAGCCCAGGTGGGCGCCGTGGGCTGAGTCGACGATCAGCGGGATATGGGCGCGGTGGCACAGCGCGGCGATCCGCCCGATATCGCTGACGACCCCCTCGTAGGTTGGAGAGGTGAGAATAACCGTCCGCACGGTCGGAAACTGCCGCAGCGCCTTTTCAACCGCTTCGGGAGGGATGCTGCCGCAGAAAGGAAACGGTCCGCAGGCCGGCTCAAGATAGACGGGCCGCAGCCCCCAGAGCTCCAGCGCATGGTAGGCGGATTTGTGGCAGTTTCGGGCGATCAGGACGGTGTCACCCGGATCGGTGCAGGCGCCGACCGCCGCGAGCAGGCCGCAGGTGCTTCCGTTGACAAGAAGCCAGGCCTCGTCGCTGCCAAACAGCCGGGCGGCGCGCTGCTGTGCCTCCAGCAGAATGCCCTGCGGATGATGCAGATCGTCGAAACCGTCGATTTCGGTGATGTCACAGCGCCAGGGAAAGCCGGGGCAAAGGTCGTGATCCTGCCGCTTGTGACCCGGCATGTGCATCGGGTAGACGCCGGAACGGCCGTTTTCTTCGAGCAGCGCCCACAAATCGGATTTTGGCATGTCGGATTCCTCCTGTTCTGCCGGTATTATAGCACAGCTTTCCCGGGCTGAAAACAGGCCGCGCCGGATTGACGGGCCGGATCCGGGCGTGTTACAATCGAAAAAAAGGAGGGGATGGCGTTGACCGGACGGTATCTGCTTGCGCTGGACCAGGGGACAACAAGCTCCCGTGCAATTCTGTTTGACCGGGAGCAGCGGATGCTCGCGGTAGCCCAGCGGGATTTTGCCCAGCATTATCCGCGGGAGGGCTGGGTCGAGCATGACCCGATGGAGATCTATTCAACCCAGGCCGGTGTGATGGCGGAGGCGGTTGCGAAGAGCGGCATCGATCCGCGTGAGATCGCTGCCATCGGGGTTACCAACCAACGGGAGACCACCGTCGTCTGGGAAAAGGCGACCGGACGTCCGATTTACCCCGCGATTGTCTGGCAGTGCCGCCGCACCAGTGGGATCTGTGACCGGCTCAAGGCTGAGGGCGCCGGAGAGATGATCCGGCGCAAGACGGGGCTTTTGATCGATGCCTACTTTTCGGCGACCAAGATCCGCTGGATTCTCGACCGGATTCCCGGCGCCCAGCAGCGCGCCGAGCGGGGGGAGCTGTTGTTTGGCACCGTCGACAGCTGGCTGATTTGGAAGCTTACCGATGGGGCGGTCCATGTCACCGATCCGACCAACGCCTCCCGTACGATGCTGTTTAATATCCACACCCTCGACTGGGATGATGAGCTGCTCGCGCTGCTTAACATCCCGCGGGCGATGCTGCCGCAGGTCCGTTCTTCCAGTGAAGTTTACGGGGAGACCGATCTGCTCGGGGTCAGGGTGCCGATCGCCGGCATTGCCGGAGACCAGCAGGCGGCCCTCTTCGGACAGTGCTGCTTTGAGAAAGGGGAAGCCAAAAATACCTATGGGACCGGCTGCTTCCTTTTGATGAATATGGGAGAGACCCCCTGTGAGAGCCGCAACGGGTTGATTACGACGGTGGCCATCTCTCGGGGCGGAAAAACGCAGTATGCGCTGGAAGGCAGCGTCTTTGTCGGTGGTGCGGTGGTCCAGTGGCTGCGCGACGAGCTGCATTTGATTGCCGACAGCGCCGAGATTGGGCCACTGGCCCGTACCGTGCCGGATACTGGCGGGGTTTATCTGGTGCCTGCCTTTACCGGATTGGGCGCACCACATTGGGATATGTACGCCCGAGGCTGCATCGTCGGGCTGACCCGCGGAACCACCCGGGCTCACCTTGCCCGTGCTGCAGAGGAGTCCATCGCCTACCAGGTGGCCGATCTGGTCGGTGCGATGGAACGGGATACCGGCGTGAGGATGCAGCGGCTCAACGCTGACGGCGGCGCCGCACGGGATTCGTTTTTGATGCAGTTCCAGGCCGATCTGCTCGGCCGAACGGTCTGCCGCCCGGCTATCCTTGAGACGACCGCCCTCGGTGCGGCGCTGCTGGCGGGGCTGGCTGTGGGGGTTTGGAGCGGAACCGATGAGATTCGGCGCGGCCGGCAGGCGGATACTATTTTCGCACCGGATATGACGCCTTCCCGCCGGGAACTGCTGCTTGCCGGTTGGAATCGGGCGGTGGGGCACAGCCGCGGCTGGGCGGCCCCCGACTGCTGAATGACAAAATAAAAATAGCCGCATCGGACAGAAAACCATCTGTCGGGTGCGGCTTTTCTTTGTGCAGAAAAAACTGTAAACAATTTATGAAACCTCTTGACAAACCGCTCCGAGAATGGTAAATTACACTTAGCACTCAAGATATAAGAGTGCTAAAACCAAAACAGCGCTTCAGATGCCGGCCCGGTCCGGCGGTTCCCGGCGCGAAGGAGGTCTTGGGTCGTGGCGCTGGACGGAAGAAAAGCACCGATCCTTAAAGCGGTGGTCGAACGGTTCATCCAGACCGGAGAACCGGTTGGCTCCAAATATGTGGCGCAGGCGATGGGCAACGCCGTCTCGTCGGCAACCATCCGCAATGAGATGGCCGCCCTTGAAGGGGCAGGACTTCTTGAACAGCCTCACACTTCGTCGGGGCGGGTACCGACCCATATGGGCTACCGGGTCTATATCGACGAGATGATGGAGCAGGAGCCGCTGACCCCCCGTGAACGCAGTGAGATTGACGCCCTCTTCAATGTGCGAAACGCCGATCCCGATCAGTTGCTGCGGGATGCGGCCGCCTCGCTTGCCGACCTGACCCGGTTGGCGGCGGTCTCGACGACGATGATCCCACATACGGTGACGGTCAAGCGGGTTCAGATCATCCCTGCCGGAAGACGGACGGTGGTCATCCTGCTGGTGGCTTCGTCGGGGGTCATCAAGAACAAAGTTTGCCGGCTGGATTTTGAACTGACCGAAGCGGTCATCCGCTTTTTCACCGAGTTTGCTCAGAAACAGCTGGTCGGACGCAGCCTTGAGGAGATTACCAGCAGCTACCTGAGCGCCGTCAGCGTTTCGCTCGGTGATTACGCCCGGCTGTTTATGCCGGTTTTTGCCGCACTGTTTGATCTGGTGCGGGAGATCAACGACGGACAATACTTCGCCCGTGGTACCACCAATTTGCTGGGCTATGGCGAACTTTCAGCTACCGCCTATGACCTGCTGAGCTTCATCGAGAAGCCCCAGGAGATGCATGATCTGCTCTCTGGACACCGGGCGCCGATTCAGGTGCTGATCGGACGGGAAACGGCGGTCGCACAGATGGCCGAAAGCTCGATGATCATCGCCCGGTACAATATCGGTGAGAATGCCGCCGGTGCGATCGGTATCATTGGTCCGGTACGGATGAATTACGCGCGGCTTCTGCCGCATCTGGAATATTTCGCGACAACGCTAGGCAAGCTGTTGAGCGAAACCTACACTGAACAATAACCACCGCCCGGAGGGCGGCCTGCGAAGGGAGCGACCCGAATGGAAGAACATAATCAGAATCAAGCCGAGGAGCTCGAGCGCGAGACGCAGGAGCCGGAGGCTGAAGCGGCCGATACGCCGCAAGCCGAAGCCGAAGTTGATCCGCAGCAGCCCGACGAAGCAAAAGAGGAAAAGAAGGGCTGGCGGGACCGCCTCAAAAAGGAGGATCCCAGGGACGCACAGATCAAAAAGCTGCAGGAGGATTATGCGGCACTCAATGACCGTTACCTGCGGCTGATGGCGGAGTATGACAACTTCCGCAAGCGGTCCCAGCGGGAACGGGATGCGATTTATCCCGAAGCAACCGCCGCCGCGGTGAGCGGGTTTTTGACGGTGGCCGACAATTTTGAACGGGCGCTCGCTGCTGAGTGCAAGGATCCCGAGTACAAAAAGGGAACCGAGTTGACCTATAAATCGCTGCTTGACACGTTGGAGAAACTGAAGGTTGAGGCGTTTGGAGAGCCGGGCGAACCGTTCGATCCTAACTGCCACAACGCGGTCATGCATGTGGAGGATGAATCCCTTGAACCCGGAACCATCGCGGAGGTTTTCCAGCGGGGGTACCGGCTGGGAGAACGGGTGATCCGCCATGCTATGGTCAAGGTGGCCAACTGAAACCAGCATATCCCGTCCGGCGCAGGCCGGCGAAAAAATAGAACCAACAGAATGCTCTGATGATATTGGGAGGAATTGATTATGGGAAAAATGATTGGTATTGACCTTGGAACGACTAACTCTTGCGTCGCCGTCATGGAGGGCGGCGAGCCTGTTGTGATCCCGAACCCCGAAGGTGCGCGGACGACTCCGTCGGTTGTGGCTTTCTCCAAGACCGGCGAGCGGATGATCGGCCAGGTGGCAAAGCGCCAGGCGATCACCAACCCTGACCGTACGATCAGCTCGATCAAGCGGAAGATGGGCTCGGATTACCATGTGGAGATCGATGGCAAGCGCTATACCCCGCAGGAGATTTCGGCTATGATTCTGCAGAAGCTCAAGTCCGACGCGGAAGCCTATCTCGGCCAGCCGGTCACCGAGGCGGTCATCACCGTCCCGGCCTACTTCACCGACGCACAGCGTCAGGCGACCAAGGATGCCGGCAAGATCGCGGGCCTTGACGTCAAGCGGATCATCAACGAGCCGACCGCCGCGGCACTTGCTTACGGCGTCGACAAGGAGGCCGACCAGAAGGTCATGGTTTATGACCTGGGCGGCGGCACCTTCGATGTCTCGATCATCGAGATGGGCGACGGGGTGCAGGAAGTCCTTGCAACCGCCGGCAACAACCGGCTCGGCGGCGACGACTTCGATGATCGCCTGATCAAATATATGGTTTCTGAGTTCAAGCGGGAAAATGGTGTTGATCTTTCGGGCGATAAGATGGCTATGCAGCGGCTCAAGGAGGCTGCCGAGAAGGCCAAGATCGAGCTTTCCGGCATGACGACCGCACAGGTCAACCTCCCGTTCATTACCGCCGATGCCAACGGCCCGAAGCACCTCGACATGACCATCACCCGTGCCAAGTTTAACGAGCTGACCGCCGACCTGGTTCAGGCGACGATGGGCCCGGTGCGTCAGGCACTGTCCGATTCGGGGCTGTCGGTCGGCCAGATCGACAAGGTCCTGATGGTAGGCGGCTCTTCGAGAATCCCTGCGGTTCTTGAGGCGGTCAAGAGCTTTATCGGCAAGGATCCGTTCAAGGGCATCAACCCGGATGAATGTGTCGCGGTTGGCGCGGCGATCCAGGCGGGCGTGCTCGGCGGCGATGTCAAGGGCCTGCTGCTGCTCGATGTTACCCCGCTTTCGCTGGGCATCGAGACGATGGGCGGGGTCTTCACCCGGATCATCGACCGCAACACCACCATTCCGACCAAGAAGAGCCAGATCTTCTCGACTGCTGCGGATAATCAGACCTCGGTTGAGGTCCATGTCCTGCAGGGCGAGCGGGAGATGGCTGCCGATAACAAGACGCTGGGCGTCTTCCGGCTTGACGGTATCCTGCCGGCCCGCCGCGGCGTGCCGCAGATCGAGGTAACCTTCGATATCGACGCCAACGGCATCGTGCATGTCTACGCGAAGGATAAGGGTACCGGCAAGGAACAGAACATCACCATCTCCTCTTCGACCAACATGTCCAAGGAGGATATCGAGAAGGCGGTTAAGGACGCCGAGCAGTTTGCTGAGGCGGATAAGAAGCGCCGGGAAGAGGTTGATGTACGCAACAATGCCGATCAGCTCGTCTATCAGACCGAGCAGGCGATCAGCGAACTTGGCGACAAGATGGGCGCCAACGAGAAGGGTGAGATTGAGTCGAAGCTCAACGCCCTCAAGGAAGCGCTCAAGGGTACCGATATTGAGCTGATCAAGACCGGCACCGATTCGCTGCAGAAGAAGTTTGCCGAGATCTCGGAGAAGGTCTACCGCGAGGCTGCTGCCCAGCAGCAGACCCAGCAGTCCGGTCCGGATGCGGGCACCCAGGGCGGCCAGAACGGCGGCAGCGACTATGTCGACGCCGACTTCAAGGAAGCCGACTAAACCATGCAGCTTTTGAGGCAAAGGCTCCTGACGGACCGGTCGGGGGCCTTGCCCTGTGTATTGTCCTGTGTTATGATGGACATCTGCAGGCCCGATGACGGGCAAGGATCCGCCGGGAATTCCGTCGGGCCTTCAGAAGGGAGATGATGCGATTTGGCCGACAAGAGGGATTATTACGAGGTGCTTGGGGTGCCCAAGACCGCCTCGGATGACGAGATTAAGAAAGCCTACCGCAAGCTCGCAAAAAAATATCACCCCGATATGAATCCCGGGGATAAGGATGCCGAAGCCAAATTCAAAGAGGTAGGGGAGGCCTATGAGATCCTCTCCGACCGGGAGAAGCGGGCACGCTACGACCAGTTCGGCTTTGCGGGGGTTGACCCCAGCTATGGCACGGGTACGGGTGGATACGGTGCGGCGGGCTTTGACGATATCGATCTTGGCGATTTGTTCGGCAGCTTTTTCGGGGGATTCGGCGGATTCGGCGGTTCAACCCGCACCCGCAACCCCAACGGC
The DNA here is from genome assembly GCA_949285275.1 of uncultured Oscillospiraceae bacterium. GTDB lineage: Bacteria > Bacillota > Clostridia > Oscillospirales > Ruminococcaceae > Yanshouia. The sequence goes on from CASEBP010000103.1 coordinate 19,677, forward strand.
CCGATTCGGGGCCGTGATATCAATCTGAATATGACCCTGGCATTTGCAGAAGCCGCCCTCGGCTGCAAGAAGGATGTGGTGATCCCGCACCTCGAAACCTGCGAGAGCTGCCACGGGACCGGTGCGGCGCCCGGCAGCAATCCGGAAACCTGTCCTACCTGCGGCGGTTCAGGCACGGTACGCACCACCGAACGCACGATGCTCGGCACCATGCAGGTGCAGAAGACCTGCCCCCGGTGCGGCGGCAAGGGGAAGATTATTTCCAACCCCTGCTCCACCTGTGGTGGCCAGGGACGGGTACGCAAGCAGAAGAAGCTCACGGTCACCGTTCCGGCCGGCATCAACGACGGCCAGACCTTCACGCTGCGCGGGCAGGGAGATGCAGGACAGAACGGCGGCCCGGCGGGAGATGCCAATATCACCGTGACGGTGCGCCCCGATCCCACCTATGAGCGGGACGGCTATGATATCTGGTGTGATATCCCCGTGACCTTCGCTCAGGCGGCGCTCGGCGACGAGATTACCGTCCCGACCCTCGAGGGAAAGGTGAAATACAACATCCCCGAGGGAACTCAGACTGGAACGGTGTTCCGGCTCAAGGGACGTGGTGTGCCCTATATCAACGGACGGGGCAAGGGCGATCAGTTCGTCCGAATCAACGTCGAGATCCCCAAGTCGCTCAACAGCAAGCAGAAGCAGGCGCTTCGCGAGTTTGAAGCGACCCTCGGGGTCAAGAATTATGAAAAGCGCAAGGGCTTTTTTGAGCGGATCAAAGAGTCAATGAAGGGGGAGGATCTCTGATCCTTCCCACAAGGAAAGGGCCGCCTCGGAAGAGGCGGCCCTTTTAAGCAGGTGCAGTCAGCGGAAAAGATGGATATCCCCTGATTCGTTGAGATTTCGCAGCAGCGAAAGAGCGATCGGCAGGCCGAACAGCCCAAGAAAGCCGAACCACCGGGTGCCGACAAACATTGCAGCCAGGATGACCACCGGATGCAGCCCCAGCTGGCTCCCGACAATCTTCGGTTCGATGATGTTGCGGATGATCGTGACGACGACATAGACGACGCCAAGACCGATGGCGAGACGGTAATTTCCGTGGATGGCGGTCAAAAGGGCCCAGGGCACCATGATACCGCCGGTTCCGAGAACCGGAAGGATGTCGAAGATGGCGACGCACAGGGCGATCAGAATGGCGTGATCGATCCTGAGCAGCGAAAGGCCAAAGGACAGCTCCACAAAGGTGATGCTCATAATAATCAGGTAGGAGCGGATGCAGATCCAGAGGGTGCCGACCAGGTACTGCCGGATATGAAGCAGCAGTTCCCGGCCCCGTCCGGTGAACTGGCGCAGAACAAAGCCCGCCAACATATCGTAATCCTTGGCCACAAAGAAGGTGGAGATGACCATCAGCAGCAGCTTGATGAAAAAGCCGGGCAGCGACGAAGCCCATCCCGAAAGGGAACTCAGCGCTACCACCGACAGCGTGGAAACCGAGCTGCCCAGCGATTCGATGGCCTGATAGAGCAGGTCGTTGAGGGTCTGGACCACCGAGGGATCCATCCGGGAGAAGAGCTGGTTGAGCCAGTCCATCAGTGAGAAGAGGGTCGGAAGGATCGACTCATTATAGAAGGATGGCAGCAGCGTCATCATCCCCTGCAGGGTGGAGATCAGCTTGAGGCACAGCAACGTAAAGAGCAGTCCGATGGTGGAGTAGAACAACAGCACCACCAGAATCGCGCAGATTCCCCGGCTGATCCCGGTCAGACCCGAGAGCCGCCGGATCGGGCGCTGCAATACGGCCGACAGCAGAAAGGCGATCACGAAGGGAGCAAGCAGCGGCAGCAAATAACGTGCCCCTGCAAAGGCAAAAAAGATCAGCAGGGCAAGATAGAGACAGTTGATCAAAAAACGTTTGCGCTGTTCGAGTTCCATGTGAGACAGATCCTTTCCGCCGGCCGGGAGGATTCCCGGAAACGGCCCTATAGTGAATTATATCCAGACGGGGGCCGATGCGTCAACCTGATTGGGGCGGTTTTAATCGTTTTTTAACGAAAGGATGGGACTTTCAGGGAATTGTCCGGAAAATTTTACTTCCCGTTCATTCTTTACAGTCTTTGGCTCTGGTCAAACGATCAGGTTTGTCGTATAATAGCAGAAGCTCGATTTTTCATGGAAATGGAGAGACTTTGATGAAAGTACGATTTCTTCCTTTAATGCTGGCGGTAGTGCTGGCGCTGAGCGCCTGCGGAGGCGAGTCCTCCCCTGCGTCGTCCTCTTCCCAGGCGGAACCGGCTTCTTCTGGGCGGGAACTTTCCGGCCTGATTGTGGACGGAAAGTTTGCTTTTGCTTCACTGGAAGATGCGCTGTTTACGATGGAGTATGAGCCGGCCAGCGGATCGGTTACTGCACAGCATCTCGGATTGGAGTTCCCCAGCACGATGAATACCGATTGGGTCGGGGATCAGGACTGTGTGTCCAACTACACCCTTTATGACGGCACCGATGCCCCCGGCAGCGAGAAAACTCAGTACGGCACCGTGACCATCTCGACTGCGCCGGCCGATCTGGCTGCTTATTACGGCACCGACGATCCCGCCGCCCAACTGGAAGCGATGAAGGCCCATTATTTCCCGACGGCGGACGTTTTTGAGGGACGCAAAAAGGCGGTGGTGGAGGATTTCGGCTATGAGCTGGTCTTTGCCGAGCAGGCCGTCTTTGAGGAGCTGGGCTGGAACGGCTTCTTCATCGAATTCATCAACCAGGATACCAATACCCGCTCGATGCGCTTCTTTGTCTGCAACGATGAGATGAACGAGAAGTATTATTCCTTCGCTGCCGACGTTGATCTGCCGGCCGACGACGAAGCGCTTGCCAACCGTTACCGCGCCACCCTCTTTTCGCTGCGTGTGATGGGTGACTGACCGAACGCAGAGAGAAACCAACCGCCCGACGGAGTTCATCCGCCGGGCGGTTTTTGCTTGCGCTCAGCCGGCGAGGTCGGCAAAGATCTGGGTATAGTGTTCGATTTCCTCCTGCTTGCTCTGCTCATAGGCAGCGCGCGCATCCTGAGCGATTGCGTCATCCGCTCCGATCGCGGCGAGGGCACCGGTCAGCCGCATCAGGATGTCCTGTGCCTGCCGGTCTGCCTGGTCAGCTGCTGACTGGGCCTGCGGCAGGTACTGCGCGGCCAGACGGGACAGCGCCTCCTGGCGCAGGTCGGGGTCGAGGGCGAGGAATTCCCCGATTGCCTCGTCGCCGAGCTCCTGCAGCTGGCGCACCAGATTTTCCTTGATGGCAAACAGCTCCTTGACGTACGGCTCTGCGACCTGAAGCTTTTGTTCCTCGGTCAGAATTGGCGGTGCATAGCTGGCCTGGGATTCGGCGGGGCTCACCAGCGCCTGGGCCGACGGGTCGAGCGGTTCTGGTGCGGACGGTTCCGGCTGAGTGGAATGGCTCGACGAGGGAAGCGGCTGATCGGGGATAAAACGGGGAGGCTGAGATTCTTCCGACAACACCGCAGAGGAGGCGGACGATTCCCCGGACGGCGATTGGCTGGACGAGGATCTGTACGGCGGGGCGCTCTTTTCGGACAGGGAGGATGAGGGCTGAATCGGAACCGATTCGGCCTTCTCGGCGACCTGGCGGGTGGGAGCAGACGGGAGTCCCAGCACGCGGGTCAGCTGCTCATCCCGACCGAGGTGGGCTGCGGAGAGGGTGATCAGCAGGAAGGAAAACAGCAGAATCATACAGCGAAGCAAGCAGCATCTTCCTTTCGGGGGATTTCCTCTGAAGTCTTGCCCGAAAGAAGGAAGGCTATACAGAAAGGGCCGGAGGCATTGCCCCCGGCCCAAATGTGGTGGATCAATGATCTGAAATCTCCCGCAGGTAACATAGCAGATAGCCGCCTTGTTCCCGGTTGCGGTCTCCGAAGCCGGCGCCCCGGCGCACAAAGGAATCGGGCACCTGGTCCGAGAAGGCGTCAAAGCAGCCGGCGGCGATCGAAGCACCGGTCGGGGTGACCAGTTCGCCGCAATAGTCGCAGCTGCGGGTCTTCAGCGCGTAGCGTGCCGTGATCTCCCGCACCGCCGGGACCGGCACCGGGATGCGGCCGCACCGGCATAAAAGGCTTCCCTTCCCGTCGGTCAGCGGGGTGGAGCGGATCCGGTCGGGAGAAAGCCGGTACAGGCAGAAGGCGGCACCGACCAGATCAACCACCGTATCGACGGCGCCCCGCTCGTGAAATGCGACCGCTTCGACCAAAATACGGTGGGCGGCGGCGCTGGCCTGTGCCTGAATGGTGAGCATCCGGGCGGCGCGGCGGATCACCTCCGGCGGCAGCGTGCTCGATTCAATCATCGCGAGCAGCTCGGGATAGCGGCGCTCCCGCTGGTTGTCAGGGTGGGAGGGGATGAGCTGGACCGTGACCTTGGTGCCGGTGATCCCGCCCGAGTGGACGGTGGAGCATCCGAGCCGGTAACCGCGCAGCGGCAGCAGCGACAGCGTCTGCTCCAGTTCCCCAAACGGAACACCGAGATCGACCAGGGCGCCAAGGGTCATATCGCCGCTGATTCCGCGGCCGCAGTCGAAGAACAGTTCCCGCATGGGTTTTCTCCTTCCCCGCCCGCCCGGGGGCAGGCGCGCATGTAGTGAAAGATCATCTGTTGGGCAATCCCCGCACAACCGGACAGCGAGGCGGGAAGTCCCTGGGGGATCAATTCCTGCAGTGCCCGTCCGATCCAGACGTCGACGGGGAAGCACTCCCGATGCCCGAAGCCGAAGAGCAGCGCACAGTCGGCGACCTTCTTTCCGACCCCGACGATTTGCATCAGCTCAGCCCGGGCCTGATCGGTGTCCAGATGAGGCAGCATCTCCAGATCGACCTCCCCCGAGACGACCTTTTGGGCAGCGTCGAGCAGATAACGGGCCCGAAAGCCGCACCGCAGTCCGGCCAGGTCCTCGCAGGAGAGACCGGCGAGCCGCTGGGGCTCCGGAAAGGAGAAGAATCCCTCCCCAATCGGGTCCCCGAACTGGGCGCAGAGCCGTTCAATGATGCCGGAGATCCGCTTGATATTGTTGTTCTGGCTCAGAATGAAGCTGGCCAGAGCCTCCCAGCCGTCCTGCCGCAGCACCCGGATTCCGCCGGCAAATTCACAGACCGGGGCGAGAACCGGAATAGAGGCGATCTCCCGCCGGATGGTGCCGTAATCGGTGGCACAGTCAAAATAGTTCTCCCAGAAGGAGACGGGCGCGTCCGATTCGATGAGCAGACGGCTCCCCTCCTGGCGGATGAGCGCCCGGTGACGTCCGGCGACGCCGCAGAACGTGCCATCCTCCTGTTGGCGCCAGCGGAATGCCTGGCCGCAGCACAGGGTCTGTCCCAGATCAAAGTCGGGCAGGGTTAGATGGGATTGTTGTGACAAAAGCAGCTGTTGCATGGCGATGGGCTCTCCGTTCTTGGCCGTCCGCAGGGACAGACGGCGTGGTAGAGCCTCAGTATACCAGATTTCGTCCCAAAAACGCAAGAAAATTGTCGAAATACAGCACAACGACAAGGAGAGTAAACTGCCAGTAACAAAATATTTTTTTCTCCAATGCGGGTTTCAAGACTTTTACACCGCCGCCGGACCATTTCGGTTGGTGGAAAAGGGGGATCAAAGCGGCAGTTTTCCACGATTTCAACGGAGTTTTCAACAATTTCTTTTGTTCGGTGGAAAGAAACGGTGAATACTGGCAGTAAAACAGGTGAAAATGTTGATGCAGGATCGGAGAAGAAGGAGGGCCATCCGGCCGGGAAAGATTCGGGGGCGGCGCTTGTTTTCGGGGCGAAATATGCTATAATGACAACGGATGCTAACCATCGCGTTTTTTCGAGGCGCGGTGACAGAGGAGAACGCGGCGGCAATGCCGCCCGGGACAGGTGAGACGATGGATCAGCGAGTTCAAAACAAACAGGGCGATGCGGTACAAGAGCGCACGGATGAACAGCCGGTGGCCGGCCGCAACCCGGTGCTGGAGCTTCTTCGCAGTGAGCGCCCGGTCGACCGGATTTTGATGATCCGGCAGACCGAGGGAGCGGGAACACTCGGAAAGATTGCGGCGATGGCGCGGCAGGCCGGGATTCCGGTCAAGGATGCCACCCGCGAAAAGCTCGATGGGCTCTGCCCCGGTATCAACCATCAGGGGGTCGTTGCCTTTGCCGCGGCCTGTGCCTACTGCACGCTGGAGGATCTGTTCACCCGTGCGGGAGAGGAGCCGCCCTTTTTTGTGATCGCCGATGGCATCGAGGATCCCCACAATCTGGGGGCAATCATCCGGTCGGCCGATGCGGCGGGAGCCCACGGGGTGATTGTTCCACGGCGCGGTGGGGTTGGGTTGACCGCTTCGGTGATGAAGGCATCGGCTGGTGCTGCACAGCATCTTCCGGTGGCACGGGTGGCCAACCTTGCTTCAGCGGTGCAGGAGCTGCAGAAGCGAAACATCTGGGTTTATGCCGCCGATCTGGATGGCGAGGATTGGTGTACGGTCGATTATGCGGGCGGTGTGGCGCTGATCATCGGATCGGAGGGAAAGGGGGTTTCCCGTCTGCTGCGGGAGCGCAGCGACCGGATTGTAAGCCTCCCCATGTACGGCAGGGTTAATTCGCTCAATGCCTCGGTCGCGGCGGGGATTCTCCTCTATGAGATTGCGCGTCAACGCAGAGGTATCAAGGCTAGATAGAGCAGAGAGGCGGTAGAAGATGGCCGATAAATACAGTGTGGACGATATTCTCGCCGAGGTGAGCCGCCGGCGCAGGCAGGAAGGGGGGAGCGATCCATCCCCCGGCGTGTCGCGGCGTGCTTCGGTGCAGCCGGATGCGGCGCCATTTCAGATGTCCGGGATGACGGGGGAGTTTGATCCTCCCATCCGGCGCAGTGCCGCAGAGGATACACAGCCGGAGATCAGCGTTTTTTCGCGGTCGGCCGCCGATCCGATGGCGACGCGGGTCGATCTTCCGGCCCAGCGCCCCGATCCCAAACGATCCGTCCAGCGGGCGCGGGACCTCGGCGCGACCCAGGTGATTCCGGTTCAGCGCCCCAGCTCGGATGAGGATGGGTTGGAAAAGCGCCGGCAGGAGAAGGTGCGCCAGTTTATGGAGTCCCCCCGCCCCGCTTTTGATGAGGAGGAGCAGGAGGACGATCTGCAGGAGGACGATTCGATCGCTTCGCTGTCGCAGTTCTTCGGCGGCCTGCGCCGGGTGGGACCGGCTGCCGGGGGCGGGAGATCTGCCAAAAGGGATGCCCCTGAGAAGGAACGCCGGCGTCCCGCTTCGCGGCAGGATGAGCCCTCCGCCCCCAGGGAATCCCGGAAACGGGAGGATCGCCGGGCCGAATCGGCACGGGAGGGAAATTCTTCCCGCCGCACCGCGCCGGTGGAAGGGGAGTACCGCACGCCTGCTCAGGCGCGGGAGGTCCGGGCCAGGATCCTGCGGGACAAGCGGTCCTGCTCGGTCCGTGTTCTGCTGACCGGGATCGGCACAGCGGTGCTGCTCTACCTTTCTCTGTGCAACCTCTATCCCATTCCGCTGCTGCACCCGGTCTGCCCTGAAGTGGATATGCGGGTCTTTCTGCTGCTGCACCTGATTTTGCTGCTTCTTATTGCAATCGTGTCCCTTCCGGCGCTGGGCAGCGGCATTGTTGGGCTCTTTACCGGCAGAGCCAACCGGGATACCCCTGCTACGCTGTGTACCGTGGCCGTTGTGATCCACGGTGTTGCGCTGATTCTCGCCGAAGATGGGCTGCATACCGGGGAGGGCTCCTTCTATTTTGTGGTGGCGGCTGCCGCTCTCTTTGCCAATGCGATCGGGCGGCGCACCGATGCGGTGCGTATGGAGCGCAACTTTGCCGTCGTCTCGGCCGAGGCGGCCCACACGGGGGATTATCTGCTGACCGGGCGGCTTGCCGCGGAATTGACCGAGGGCCAGGGCTTTGAGGAACCGGCGGTGGCTTATCCGGTCGAGGTGGGATTCCCGGATGAGTTTGTGCGGCTTTCCGGATCGGATGGCGGATCGGATGGTTTCTCCCGCTATCTGCCTTACTTTTTCCTGCTCTTTTCGATTCTGCTGGGAGCTATTTCGGTGCTGCTCTTTGATCAGTCCGGACTCAGCGGTCTTTCGATCTTCTGTGCCACCCTCTGCATGGCTTCTCCGCTGACCGCACTGCTGGTCGGGTCGGTTCCGCTTGCGCGGGCCGCTGCTGCATTGACCAAAGCCGGGGCGATGATTTCCGGTGCAGAGTCGGTGGAGAAGTTCCAGGATCTCAATACGGTGGCAGTCGATGCGAACGGCCTCTATCCGGTTGGTTCGGTCGAGCTGCACAGCATCAAGTCCTTTGCCCAGAGCCGGGTTGATGAGGCAATTCTCGATGCGGCCAGCCTGATGATGCAGGTCGATGGGCTGCTCAAGGAGATTTTCCTTGAGATGATTGGCGGAAATACCCGGATCCTCAAGCCGGTTGACCAGGTTGTCTATCACGACCGCGCCGGTCTGAGTGCCGAGGTGGACGGCAAGCAGGTGCTGATTGGCAACCGGACGCTGATGGAGCAGTTTTCCATCTCGACGCCGTCGAAGGACTATGAAAAGAAGTTTGTCCGGGGCGATCGCGAGATCCTTTATCTGGCCAACTCCGGAGAGGTCACGGCGATGTTTGTGCTGAGCTACCGTACCGCCCCCGCTGTCGAGCGCTGGCTTGGCCAGCTCGCCCGCCGGGAGATCAGTCTGGTGGTTCAGTCCACCGACCCCAACATCACCGAGGCACGGATCGCCCGCGACTACAACTATCCCAAGGAGTTTATCCGGATCATCCCTGCCGCCCTTCGGGAGCCCTACCTCAAGACCATTGCTCCCCGCAAGCGGGGCAGGGCCTATGTCATATCGATCGGCGGCTTTGCCGTCCGGATGCGGGCGCTCTCCGCGCTGCTGACCCTGCGCCGATCGGTCATGACCGGGACGGCGCTGCAGATTGCCGGGCTGATTCTGGGATATGCCCTGGTTGCTTTTCTGTCCTTCTCGGGGGCAGCCGCTTCACTGGGCTTTGCTCAGATCCTGATCTACCAGGGATTTTGGATGGCAGCGGTGCTTCTCTTCCCCAATCTCAGCCGCTATTGAAGGAAAATTCAGGAAAACCGCCGTCCGAGGGACGGCGGTTTTTTTATGTCCGGCTGCTTCGGTTGGAGAACTCAGCCCAAAAAGTAAAATGATTTCGATAAAAATTAGGCGAAAAAGGAGAAAGTTCCTCCCAAAAGACAACAAAAATTTTCCTCGATCTTTGGTGCGACCGAGGGGGAAGTTTTCGGGACATCCGATTGACATGCCTCATGATATGGTGTAGAATAGGGAAGCTGAATACAATATATTGTGGAGGATAGAACGGCCATGATTCAACAGATCGTAAAGCGGGACGGCCGGGTCGTCGCGTTTGAGCTTGATAAAATCACCGAAGCGATCTATAAGGCCGCTCAGGCACTGGGCGGTAAAGACCGCGCGATGGCGGAGCAGCTTGCGCGTGAGGTGGTCGCTTACCTCGAATCGAAGGGAAATGAGACCCCCTCGGTTGAACAGATTCAGGACGCCGTTGAGCGCACCCTGATCGAAAACGGACATGCCCGTACCGCCAAGGAGTTCATCCTCTACCGTTCGAACCGGACCCGGATTCGCGAGATGAACACCAAGCTGATGAAGATCTATGAGGATCTGACCTTCCGCGAAGCCCGTGAGAACGATGTCAAGCGGGAAAATGCCAACATCGATGGCGATACCGCGATGGGCACGATGCTCAAGTATGGATCGGAGGGCGCCAAGCAGTTTGATGAGATGTTCATCCTCAAGCCGGAGCACTCCAAAGCGCACCGCGAGGGGGATATCCATATCCACGACCTCGATTTCTATACTCTGACCACTACCTGCTGCCAGATTGATCTGACCCGCCTGTTCCAGGACGGATTTTCGACTGGACACGGCTTTTTGCGCGAACCGAACTCGATTCAGAGCTATTCGGCGCTCGCCTGCATCGCGATTCAGGCCAACCAGAACGACCAGCACGGTGGACAGAGTGTGCCGGCCTTTGATTTTGATATGGCTCGCGGCGTCGCCAAGAGCTACCGCACCCTCTACCGAAGCAACATGATCAAGGCGCTTGATCTTGAGGGAGTGGAAAATGCGGAGGCGCTGGTCAAGGATGCCGCTGCCCGGATTGAGGCGGAGGCTAACGGACTCTGGCCGGCGATGGATCCCGCCAACGGCTATACCGAGCGGGAGCGGGAACTGCTGGTCCCGGCAGCCGGCGAAGCGGCAGTGGCCAAAGCGCAGGAGTTTGCCCGGCGGTATGCCGACCGGGAGATCGACCGGCACACCTATCAGGCGATGGAGGCGCTGGTTCACAACCTGAATACAATGCATTCCCGTGCCGGCGCGCAGATTCCCTTCTCCTCCCTCAACTATGGGACCGATACCTCGCTGGAGGGCCGGCTGGTCATCCGCAATCTTCTGCTGGCAACCGAAGCCGGTCTGGGCAACGGAGAGACGGCGATCTTCCCCATCCATATCTTCAAGGTCAAGGAAGGGGTCAACTTCAACCCCGGGGATCCCAACTATGACCTCTTCAAGCTCGCCTGCAAGGTTTCGGCCGAGCGGCTCTTCCCGAACTTCTCCTTCCTGGATGCGCCGTTTAATCTGAAGTATTACAAGCCGGGCCATCCTGAGACCGAGGCGACTTATATGGGCTGCCGTACCCGGGTGGTCGGCAATGTCTACGATCCCACCCGTGAGATTGTCACCGGACGCGGCAATCTGAGCTTTACCTCGATCAATCTGCCGCGGTTGGCAATTAAGGCCAATCACAACATCGACTTCTTCTTTGAGCAGCTTGAGCAGCAGATGAACCTGGTGATCGACCAGCTCAACCACCGGCTGCGGATCCAGTCGGGCAAGAAGGTCAAGAACTATCCGTTCCTGATGGGGCAGGGGATCTGGCTCGATTCCGAGCGGCTCGGACCGGAGGATACGGTAGGGGAGGTGCTTAAGCACGGCACCCTGACCACCGGCTTCATCGGCCTGGCAGAATGCCTGACCGCGCTGATTGGCAAACATCACGGCGAGTCACAGGCTGCCCAGAATCTGGGCCTCGAAATTATCGGCTGCATGCGTAAGCGAATGGATGAGGAGAGCGCCAAAACCGGCCTCAACTATACGCTGATCGCCACTCCCGCTGAGGGGCTTTCGGGCCGCTTTGTGCGGATCGACCGGGAGCGGTACGGGGTAATTCCCGGGGTGACCGATCGGGAGTATTATACCAACTCCTTCCATATTCCGGTTTGGTTCCCGATTTCCGCCTATGAGAAGCTGCGGCTGGAGGCGCCTTATCATGCATTGACCAATGCCGGACATATTTCCTATATTGAGCTTGACGGGGATCCGGTCAAGAACCTCGATGCCTTCGAATCGGTGGTGCGGTTTATGAAGGAGATCGGCATCGGCTACGGTTCGATCAACCATCCGCTTGATCGGGATCCGGTCTGCGGCTACACCGGTATTATTGATGATGTCTGCCCGCGCTGCGGCCGTCACGAGGGTGAGGCGATTGAGCTGGAAAAGCTGCAGAAGCTTGGGCTTTACCGCCATCTGAATTCCCAGACGCTCGGCTGCTGCGGCAATCCGGATGAGGAGGCCGACCGGGTGGTTAATCCCCTTGGATGAATGAGATACTGTTATAACAAATTGTAAAAAACACATATAATATTTCTTTTGATATAGAACAAAGGAGGAATAAATATGACGATGAAGAATAATGTGGTTATGGTGGGCGAAGGGGTTGGCTTCGAGCGGATCCGCCGGATCACCGGATATCTGGTTGGTACTCTCGACCGTTTCAACAACGCCAAGCGCGCCGAGGTGGCCGATCGCGTTAAGCATGGCCTCTCGGACAAGATGGAACAGCTGTGAGCGCCCCGGAAAGCACACAGACCATTCGCCTCGCGGGGGTAGTGCGGGAGTCGATTGTGGACGGGCCGGGTATCCGGTTCACCGTCTTTGTGCAAGGCTGCCCGCACCATTGTCCGGGCTGCCACAATCCGCAGACCCATGACCCGGCAGGGGGGTACGATTGTGAAATCAGCCGGCTGCTTGAAGAGTTTGACCGGGATCCGCTGCTGCGGGGAATGACCCTCTCGGGCGGTGAACCGATCGAACAGGCTGAGGCGCTGCTGGTGCTGGCGCGTGCGGTCAGAGAGCGGGGAAAGGACCTGGTCCTCTTTTCCGGTTACACCTTTGAACAGCTGCTGGAGATGGGAAAAACCCGTCCGGCGATTCCCGCGCTGCTGTCCGAATGTTTTCTGCTGATCGATGGCCGGTTTGTGCTGGCCCAGCGGGACCTGACCCTGCGCTTTCGTGGCAGCCGAAATCAGCGGCTGCTCGATCCGCCTGCCTCTCTTGCCGCAGGAAAAGCGGTGGAGGCGAATCTTTGACCTTCCATACAGAAAAAGACCGCAGAGCGCTTGATACGCTCTGCGGTCTTGCTGTTTTTATTGCAAAAGGGCCCGGAACTGCTCAACGTCGATCCCCCGCAGGGTGACAACCAGAGCATTCAGGTGTTCATACATCAGATGGGAGGCCTTTTCTGGGTCATGCTCCCGGATCGCTTCATAGAGGTGGGAGTGGAAGAGGGTGGACCCGGTCAGCGTATAATCCATCACCGAGAAGTGGAGATAGGCGGCGTGCTGGGTCATCACCAGACGAAGCAGATGGGTGATGATCGGATTGCCTGCGATTTCGGCGATTTTATAGTGAAAGTTGAGGTTTTCCTCTTCGGCCGGTTTCCCGAGCGAATGGGTCTTGTGATGACGGATCAAAATCTCCTGAAGCTCCCGCAGATCCTGGTCGGTGGCCCGCTGAGCTGCCAGCTCGGCTGTTTTGATCTCGAGTTGGATTCTTGCTTCCAAAATATCCAGATAGACCTGCTTATCGGCGGTGGAGGAGAGATCCAGCAGCAGATCTACATATTTTTTTGAGCTGATGCTCTGTTGCAGCGAACGCAGGTAGGACACGCCTTCTTCGGTAAGGACTCGCCCCTTGTTGCTGACCTTTTTGAGCAGCCCGCGTTGTTCCAGGTCCAGCAGGATACGGCCGATATTCGCCTGGGAAGCGTCGATTCGGGACGAGAGGAAGCTGGCACCGACCGGGGTGTTCAAGGATTGGATTTGTTCCAGGATAAGATGTTCCAGTGTGGGATGATTCATGTTGGATTCCTCACGATCTCTCGTTGCTCTATTTACTCATCATATCGGAAAGAGGAGATCGTTGTCAATATGAATGAGGAAAATCGCGGTCTTTTCCTTTCCGACAGACAATCACGGCTTTCCATTCTGTGCATAGCGTGGTACAATAAAGGCCTGGGGACGGCGTGTGCGGTACGGCCGGCCCCGGAAAGGAATCTCAACCGAAACGGGGGCTGTCATAATGCAAACAGCAGACGTGGTGGTGATTGGCGGCGGCATCATCGGATGTTCGATCGCCTACCATCTGAAGAAAAAAGGAGCCGGAAGGGTCGTGCTGGTTGAGCGCCGGGGAATCGGGGAGGAGACGTCGAGCGCCTGCGACGGCGGGGTAAACCTGCAGACCAAGGCGCCCGGTCCGGCGCTGCGGCTGGCTAAACGCAGCCTGCAGCTTTACGAAGGCCTGGCGGAGGAGTTGGATTACGAAATCCATTTTGAGCGCTGCGGCGGGATGGTTATGGCGGACAGCCCCGAATTGATCGGACTGCTCGAACAATCGGCCGCCGAACAGGCGGCCGCGGGGGTGGAGGTAACTATCCTCAACGGCCAGGAGGCACGCCGCCTCGAACCCGCCCTCTCGCAGCAGGTAGCTGCAGTGACCTATTGCCCGGGGGATGGGCGGGTCAATCCGATTCGCACTACCATCGGGTATGCGCGGGCGGCCGGCCGGCTTGGCGCCGAGATCCTGACCAACACGGCGGTCACCGGCATCCGGACAAAACACAATGAGGTGATCGGCGTCGAGACCTCCCGGGGCATGATCCAAACCGGGACGGTGATCAATGCCTGCGGTGTTTATGCGCCCGAGATTGGGCGGATGGTGGGGCTCGACCTTCCGATTCGTCCACGCAAAGGAAACATCATTGTGACCGAGCAGGTGGCCCCCTGCCTCGCGCACAACCTGATCTGTGCGCGGTACATCGCTCTCAAGCACAACCCGGACCTGGTCAGGACATCGCAGGATCCCAGTATGCGCCTGGGGGTCAATCTCTTCCTCGAGCAGACCCACGAAGGAAATCTTATCTTTGGCAGCAATCGGGAGTGGGCTGGCTTTGACAAGAGCACCTCCTATGAAATCCTCTGTGCGATCTGCCGGTACGCCGTGCGGTTTGCGCCATTTCTGGCGCAGATGCGTGTTATCCGCAGTTTCGCGGGACTGCGGCCCTATTGCGAAGGCGGTCCGATTCTCGGCCCGGTGGACGGGATCCAGGGCTTTGTTATGGCGGCCGGGCATGAGGGGGACGGCATTGCGATGGCCCCGATCACCGGGGAGATCCTGTCGGACTTTGTGATGAGCGGGACGGTCAGCGAGGAGATCCGTCCGTTCCTTTTCAGCCGGTTTGCGCCGCGGCAGCCGCAGGGCAGTTCAGACGGAAGGGAAGGGTGACGATGGACAGGACAACAAATCATCCGGTACTGGATTTCTCCAAGGGGCGCGAGGTTTCTTTTACCTTCGAAGGACGCCGGCTCACCGGATATGAAGGGGAAAGCGTCGCCGCGGCATTGCATGCGGCAGGGATACGCGCACTGCATGAGAGTACCAAAAAGCACCGGCCCCGCGGGCTGTTCTGCGCGATTGGCAATTGTTCTTCCTGCCTGATGAAGGTCAACGGTGTTCCCAATGTACGGGTTTGCATTGAGCCGCTGCGGGAAGGGATGACGGTGGAGCGCCAGACTGGCCGGGAGAAACCGAACTTCCCCGCCCCGGAGGCGGAAGGCGCCGCTGGAGCAGGACGCCGCCCGATCGAGACAGAGATCCTGGTGGTCGGTGCGGGCCCGGCGGGAATCTGCGCGGCGATCGAAGCGGCAAAGGCGGGGGCGCAGGTGCTTCTGCTTGAGCGAAGCGAGCGAATCGGAGGGCAACTGCTCAAGCAGACCCATAAGTTTTTCGGATCCAAGGAGCAATATGCCGGTATGCGGGGAGTTGAGATCGCCCGCATCCTGGAGCGGGAAGCCAGTTCGTTGGAAGGGATTGAGACCTGGACGGGATCGTCCGTAGCCGGCATTTATCCCGACGGAATTGTGCTGGCCGACCGGCGGGGGACTGCCGAGGGAATCCGGCCCCGAGCCGTTATCGTTGCAACTGGCGCCGCCGAGCGAAACCTCGTCTTCCCCAACAACGACCTGCCTGGCGTTTACGGCGCAGGGGCGGTACAGACCCTGATGAACATGGAAGGGGTGGTTCCCGCTCGCCGCGTCTTGATGGTCGGTGCGGGCAACATCGGACTGATTGTCAGCTACCAGTTGCTGCAGGCAGGGGTGGAGGTGGCCGCGGTCATCGAGGCCGCCCCACAGATCGGCGGCTATGAGGTGCATGCCAATAAGCTGCGACGTGCCGGCGTTCCGATCCTCACCTCCCACACCATTCGGCGGGCGCTGGGAAGTGAACGGGTCGAGGGTGCGGTGATCTGTCAGGTGGATGAACGGTTCCAGCCAATTCCCGGCACCGAGCAGACGGTTCGTTGTGACGCCGTCTGTATGGCGGTGGGGTTGTCTCCGCTGCCGGAACTCTTTTTCCAGGCGGGATGCGAGATGAAGTTTGTCACCGAACTGGGTGGCTATGTTCCGGTGATCGACAGCCGGCGGCGCACCAGCGTCGCACAGGTCTATGCGGCGGGGGATTCCGGCGGTGTGGAGGAGGCATCGAGCGCGATGCTCACCGGAAAGCTGGCGGGACTCTGCGCGGCGGCCGATCTCGGCTATGCCGACGGATATCAGGAGAAGTTTGCCGATTACACCGCGCAGCTGGAATCGCTGCGCCCGGTGGGAGGAAAGATCCGAAACGGCCTGGCTAAGGCCGGGGAAGGAGAACCGGTGCCTTATGAACGATGAAATGCTGCAGCAGCTGGAACGCCGGGCGATGGCCTGCCTGCCCGATGAGGCGCGGCGCCGCCGCGGTCCTTATGCCGTCTTTGAGTGCTTCCAACAGATTCCCTGCAACCCCTGCCGGACCTCCTGCCCATTTGGGGCGGTCCTGCCGATGGCTGATCTCTGTGAAACCCCGCAGATCGATTATGACCGCTGTGTCGGCTGCGGCGTCTGCCTGTCGGTCTGTCCGGGACTGGCGGCGTTTGTGATCGATGAAACTTTTTCGGATGAGGAATCGCTTGTCAAAATCCCCTATGAATACGCACCGCTGCCACAAGGTGGGCAGGAGGTGGACGGGGTCGACCGGCTCGGCGAAACGGTCTGCCGGGTTCGGGTCGAAGCGGTCAAGACCTTCGGAAACCGGACGTCGGTTCTGTCGCTGGCGGTGCCCAAGCCGTTTACCCATCGGGTGAGAGGAATCCGGATTTCCCCCCGGGAGCAGCTCATCACCGAAGGGGGAGAGGCTGGGGGCGGAGAGAGCATCGTCTGCCGGTGCGAGGATGTCACCGAGGAAGAACTGCGGGCCGCTCTGGGGGAGGGACTGGATTCCCTCAAGCAGCTTAAGCTGCACACCCGGGTTTCGATGGGTCCCTGTCAGGGCAAGACCTGTATTGCGCTGGTGATGCGGGAGCTTTCCGCCGCGAATGGCCGGCCGGTCGGTGAGCTGAGGGGCCCGAAATACCGCCTTCCGATTCAGCCGATCCAGATCAGCGCCTTTCTCGACAAGCCAGAGAAATAGGATCTGCAACAGAAAAAGCGCCCTCCCGTTTTTCGAGAGGGCGCTTTTGTGCAGGGTTCAGGGCTCAGGTGTTTCGAGAGGGCGGCGGGCATCTTTGACCTGGTAGCAGAGGGCCATCAGTCCGTCGGCGAGATGGACGCTTTCCACCACTGCTTCCGGATGTTCCACCTTGATGTCGTACTGGGTGAAATTCCAAAAAGCGGTCACGCCACAGCGAATCAAATCGTTGGCCGTTTGCTGGGCAACGTCGCTCGGTACGCAGAGAATCGCGATATCGACGGTATTTTCCTGACAGAAAGTGGACAGTTCGTCGGCATCGCGCACCGGGAGACCGGCGATCTGCTTTCCGATGAGAGCCGGATTCTTGTCAAACAGCCCGGTCAGAACAAAGCCGGATCCGGAAAAGTCGATGTGGTTGACAAAGGCACGGCCGAGGTTGCCCACTCCGATCAGGATGGCGCGAAAGCCCTGATCCAGGCCGAGAATTTTGCGGATTTCATCGTGGAGCAGCGAAACGTGATAACCGAAACCCTGTTGGCCAAAGCCGCCGAAGCAATTGAGATCCTGCCGGATCTGCGAGGCGGTCAAATTCATCATCGCGGCGAGTTCCTTCGAGGAAATCCGGGTGACCCCCCGTTCGAGCAGTTCCCCCAAAAAGCGGTAATAGCGGGGAAGCCTCCGGATGACAGCCGACGAGACATACTGATTCTTTGGCAAACTGTTGCACCTCCCATGGAGAATCGCTTCTACATTGTTAAATTGTATAACAAAGTCGGGCGATTGTCAATTGTTTCTCAATTCAGTGAATCTTAACAGCAGCGCATGAATTATTCACAAAAAGATGCTATAGTATAGTTGACAGGAGGTGAGGTCGTGACGGACCATGAAACTGCGCTGGTGGCTTTGACACCCCGTTCCAAGACGGTAGTATGCGTGACCGATCAACGCCGCTGCGACCGGATTATCCGCGCAGGGCAGGTGCTTTCCGAGATGTCGGATACCGATCTTACGGTGCTCAATGTGGCAAAGCCGGGGGTCAGGCAGGATCCGGATTCGCTCGAATATCTGTTTGAGGTTTCGAAGGAAAAGGATGCCGAAATGGTACTCCTTTACTCGGAGGATGTGGCAAAAGCCATCATCCGTTACATCAAGGAAAATAAGGTCGCTTATTTGCTGACTGGTATTCCACAGGAAGGGAAGTCGGTTACGACCCGCATCTGGAGCAAATTTACCCATATTACCTTTTTCGTGGTCGAACATAATGGGGAATTGCGGGAGGTCTACAATCCCGCTGTGGCCGCCCGAAATCTTGTCGCGGCAAAACAGGCGTGATTTTGTAAAGAGAAGGCCGCCGTCCGGTAATGGACGGCGGCCTTTGGCGTAAGCGAAAGCTCAAGCGGCAGATTCTGACTCATCGTCATCAGAGGGCGTTTCGTCATCCGATTCCTCCGAGCTGTCTTCCTGCGTTTCTTCCTCCGTGAGATCTTCTTCCTCCAGATCATCGGAGGAATCCTCTTCCGAAGGCTCCGGCTCCTCCTCCAGCGGCGCCTCGGTCGAAGACTCTTCGGTCGGGGCCTGCGTGCCGGAAGGACGGTCCGATTCCTCAACGGGGGCGAGATCCTTGACCAGGCCGGCTACGACCTCCAGCGCCTTTTTCAGCTGCGGGTCACTGTTCTCATCGAGGTTCTCCAGCTGCTTTTCCAGCTCGGCTGACATCCGGACTTCATAGTCGGGCTTGACTCCGATTCCCTCAAAGTTGGGAGAGGTCGGCGGGTTGTAGAGGGCTACGGTAAAGACGAGTGCCGATCCATCCGAAAGTTTGTGTACCTCCTGCATCGAACCCTTTCCGTAGGTCGTCGTCCCGACGGCCTTGGCCTTATTGTAGTCCTTGAGCGCCTGTGCGAACAGCTCGGCGTCGGAGGCAGATTTCCCGTTGATGAGCACTGCCATCGGCAGATCGATTTCATTGGCGTCGCTGGTCAGCAGAACCTGCGGTTCGGTGCTGTTGCGATAAGTGGCCGAGACGATCGGCCCTTCAGGAAGCAGAACATCCAGAATCTTGCCGACCGAATCGATGGTCCCGCCCGGGTTGTTGCGGACGTCAAACACCAGCGATTTGGCCCCGCTGTTCAGAAGTTCATCAAGGGTGTTCTGGAACTGATCGGGGGTTGCGTCGTTGAATTCGGTGATCCGGATGTAGCCGGCATCTCCGATCATCCGGCCGCTGACGGTGGGAACCTCAACCCGGCGGCGGGTGACGGTGTAGCTTTTATCGACATTGTCCCGCCGTACCAGCAGGGTCACCGTTGTGCCGGGTTCACCGCGGAGCGCATCGGTCGCTTCGAGGTAGTTCTCCGTCGAGACGTTCAGGTCGTCCACCTTGACGATCAGGTCGCCCGCCTGCAGTTCCGAGAGGGCGGCGGGAGAATCCTCATAGACCTGGTCGATATGGATATAGCCGTCGGGGCTCTGGCTGCAGACCACACCGATATCCACCATGCGCCCGGCAAAGTCGCTTTGCGTCTCGGCATACTGCTCGGCAGTCAGATAGGAAGCATAGGGATCCTCGATTCCCGCAACGTAACCGCGGACCAGCGATTCGCCGAGAAAGTCCTCATCGATCGTGTTGTAGTACTGCTGCCGCACAAGGTCGTCAACCTCCTTGATCTTGGCATACATCGTCTCCCGCTCCCGGATGTTAAACAGGGTACTATTGAAGGATTTGGCGGAATAGATCCAGGTGGTGATGAAGGTGACGGTGGAAAACATGATGGCGAGGGTGATCGCCGCACCCAGTGTGATTTTTCTGTACATGGGATGGCTCCTTTACGGATGGAATCATTGCAGATAAGGCCACGGACTGGTGTAAGCGCCGTTGACCCGGACCTCGAAATGGAGGTGCGGACCGGTCGACCAGCCGGTCGAACCGACGAAAGCGATGGTCTGTCCCCGCTTGACCTTGTCCCCGAGCTTTACGTTGAGCCCACAGGTATGGCCGTACAGGGTGGAGATACCGCCGCCGTGGTCGATGATGAGATAAATGCCATAACCCCGTCCGGGGGTGAAGGTGGTTTGGGTAAATGCAACCGTTCCATCGGCCGCAGCACGGATCGGTTTGCCGTAGATCCCTTCGCCCTTGGCATTGAGCCGGGCGATGTCGATGCCGGTGTGGAAGTCGGTGCCGCCGAAACGCCATCCATAGTCTGAGGTGACCGTCTCGTATCCCTCGACCGGCCAGAGCATGATGCCGCCTTCGTATTCGCCCTCCGACTTGATCTTGGCATAGATCGCATCGACCTCGGCCTGGACCTCCTCCATCTGCTTGTCAATCGCAGCCTTGTTGGCAAGATAGTCCTGTTCCAGCGCTTCGATGTCCTGGATCTGGTCCTGCGTATCGGCCAGCTGACCGGCGAGCTGGACCCGCTTGGCATCCTGCTGGCTCTTGGTGCCCTCGAGATCGATCTTGTCCGCCTCAATGGAATCCTTGGTATCCTGGATTTCAGCGAGCTTAACCTGCATCTCTTCGATCAGCTCCTGGTCATGCTGGGCGACCCGGGAGGCGACCTTGCTGCGGGTCAGAAAGTCGGAAAAGTCCTCGGCGCCGAGCACCAGCCCCAGAACGCTGGCGTTTCCGGCCTTATACATGGCACGCAGCCGTTTTTTGAGCAGTTCGTAGTTTTCCTCGATTTCCTCCGTTTGCTCAAGCAGCTCCTCCTCCTTTTCGGCGAGGTGCCCTTCCAGCAGTGTGATTTTGTCGCTGAGGACCGAGATCTGTTGGCGGACGCTGTAAATCTGGTTGTCCAGCTCCTTCTTCTGCAGAAGGTATTTGTCCTTTTCGGTTTTTGCCTGGTTGATTTGCTCGTTGATGGCTTTCTGCTGTGCCTCCAGCTGCTCATACTGGTCCGAAAGCGCGTCAAGCTCGTCCTGATATTCGTCGGCGTCGTCCGCCGCAGCGCCGGACACGCACAGCAGCGAAGCGGCCATGATACCAGCGAGCAAAAGGGACAGCAGTTTCTGTTTTGACAAGAGGCATCCTCCTCCCTGGTTCTTCCTATTAAACACGAAAACTTTGAGGAATGTGTGAAAAAACTGCAAACGATGGCGATTTGAGCCCAAATTTGCCCGACAAACCAAGCGCGCTGCCGCGTTTTCGGCGCAGCAGCGCGCGGGTCTGATCCATCAGACCTTGAGATATTTCCCGACGAAGAAGAGGCTTCCTATTCCGCTGATCGCCACACCGGTGCCAAGGAAGACAAGATAGATCTGCAGCGCCACCCGTTTAAAGGGGACCAGCTGATCGGTGATCATCGAGGCCCAGGTCAGCGCGCTGTTGTTGAGCCAATAGAGCAGCGCCTCATAGCCGCCCCAAAGCAGGAAAAAGGCGATGGTGGCCGCCAGAAAGCCCAGCAGAATCCCCTCGGATAGGAAGGGGAGGCGGATGAAGGTATCGGTTGCGCCGACATACTTCATAATGCTGATTTCCTTGCGGCGGTTAAAGATGGTGATGCGGATGGTGTTGGAAACGATACACAGCGAGACAACGGCCAGAATTCCGATGACGCCCAGGCTGCCCAGCGATACCGCCTGTTTGAGACCGGTGACCGCATGGGCCACTTCGGGAGAGGCGCTCACCGATTCCACGCCGGAGATCGCTTCGATCTCGGCAACTGTCTCGTCCATCCGGGACAGGTCGGTGATGACCAACCGGTAGGAATTCTGCAGCGGATTGTCCTCAACCAGCCACTCAAGCAGGGTGCCGTCGTCGCCGAGCTCTTCCATCCACTGTTCCAGCCCCTCTTCGCGGCTGATGAAGGAGATTGAGGAGATGTTGTCGATGGATTTGAGCTGTTCATCCAGCCGGGTCAGCCGGCTGCCCTCTACATTGTCGTCGAGAAAGACGACGATCTCGTTTTGTGATTCGAAATAGCCAACCAGGCTGGTGACATTCATCGAAAAGAGAAGGGAAAAACCCACCAGCAGCAGACAGGCGACCAATACGCCGATGGCGGCGGTGGAGATGGCGCGGTTCTGCCGCAGATTGCGGAAGCCCTCCCGAATTAAGTATCCAAAACTACTGCCTCGCACGTTTGCCTCCTATCTTGCCGTCCGCTACCACCCGGCCGCGGTCGATGACAACGGTGCGATGCCGGAACCGGCTGACCAGCTCATGCTCATGGGTGACCATGATGATGGTGGTGCCGCATTTGTTGATTTCACTGAGCAATTCGACAATCTCGAAGGACATAGCCGGATCGATATTGCCGGTTGGCTCGTCCGCGATGATCAGAGAGGGGTTGTTGACCAGCGCACGCGCCAGTGCGACCCGCTGCTGTTCGCCGCCCGAGAGCTGTTCGGGGAACCGTTTGGCCTTCGGAAGCAGTCCGACCAGATCCAGCACATAGGGGACCCGACGTTTGATCTCCTTGGTGGAGACGTTGGTCACCCGCAGCGCAAAAGCGACATTTTCAAAAACGTTCATCTGGGGGATCAGGCGAAAGTCCTGAAAGACCACCCCGATGCTTCGCCGCAGATAGGGAATTCTGCGGCGCGGCAGCCGGCCGAGATCGAGACCGTCGACCATTACCCTGCCCGAAGTGGGTTCTTCCTCCCGAAGAAGGAGCTTGAGAAGGGTGCTCTTTCCCGCTCCGGAGGAACCGACGATAAAGACGAATTCCCCATCCGAGACGGTCAGACTGACGTCGTCGAGCGCCAACGGCCCCTTGCCATAGGATTTAGACACGTTGACTAGTTCTACCATGTGCCAATGCTACTCCATTTCTGCCGGCGCTCCGGCCGGGATCAGTATTTGACAGGGTTGGCGCTCAGGTACTTTTTGACCATCAGCGCTACCTTGAAAACGATGGCATGATCAAATTCCCGCAGATCCAGTCCGGTGAGTTTCTTGATTTTTTCAAGCCGGTAAACCAGTGTATTGCGGTGAACAAAGAGCTTTCTGGACGTCTCCGAGACATTGAGGTTGTTTTCAAAGAATTTTTGGATGGTAAAGAGGGTTTCCTTGTCGAGGCTGTCGATCGAGCCCTTGATAAAGACTTCGCGCAGGAACATCTCGCACAGGGTGGTCGGCAGCTGGTAGATCAGCCGGGCGATGCCGAGATTGTCGTAGCGGACGATCGCCTTCTCGGTGTCGAACACCTTGCCGACCTCGAGGGAGACCTGCGCCTCCTTGAAGGAACGGGCGAGATCCTTGACCCCGACGGCCACCGTACCGATTCCAACCGTCACCCGGGTATAAAACTCTCCGGCCAGGGTATCAACGATGGAACGGGCAAGTTTTTCGAGATCCTTGGCCTCGATGCCGGGCTTGATCTCCTTGACAATAACGATGTCGCTTTCGGCGATGTTGAAGACGAAATCCTTCTGTTTGTCCGGAAAGAGGTTCTGGATGACGTCAAAGGCCGAAACCCCCGAAGCCGACACAATCCGGACCAGAAAAACCACACGGGACACATCGGTGTTGAAATGAAGCTCCCGCGCCTTGATGTAGATATCCCCCGGCAGGATATTGTCGAGAATGACATTTTTGATGAAATTGCCGCGGTCGTATTTTTCGTCATAATACTGCTTGATCCCTGCGATCGAGACGGTCAGGATCCCAGCGTAGCGCCCGGCCATTTCATCGGTCCCCTCCACAAAGACCGCGAATTCGGGATGCCGTCCGGAACCGAACGGCTTGTAGGTGTAGCCGTCCCGGACAAAGGTGCGGCCCTCGGCCAGATCGATTGAGAGGTATTCCCGCGAGGTATCGAGCTTGGAGAGATCGGAACAGGCGACAACATGGGAGGTGTCGTCGATCACCCCGATCACCCGGTCGATCGAATCGTGCATTTGGTGGATGATGCCTTGGAACAGTCGGTTCGACATACAAATCCCCTCTCTATTGGCAAGAATAACAGAGTACACACTTTGTTAGTATTCATTTTACATAAACGGTTTCACATTTGCAACATAAAAATGAATTTTTCCCTAGAATAATTGTGAAAATTATGGTCACTGCCTCTGGAGCTGAATCGAAATTCCCTGCAGAAAGCCAATTTTTCGACGGTCCGATGCTATTTGACGAGGGAAAACCGGTAGGCTTCATCGATCCAGTTCAGCAGCTCCCCGTCGATTTCCTCCGGAGTCTGAACAAGGACGTGATGGGTCCACCGGTTGGGGTAGGCCTCCACCGCCTGCGCGATCCGTGGGGAATCCTTCGGCTGTGAAAGCCCGAAGGAGACCAGCAGAAACTCGGATGGCCAGCCTTTTCTTCTGCGGTAGGGCAGCGAAGCCATTGCAAAGATATGCCGGTTGCAGAAGGAGATCTGCGTTTTTGCCACCCGGATGGTCAGGTTGTCATACCGTGCCGTCAGTATCTCCCGCAGCCGCTCATAGAGGGGGATCAGCTGGGGCATCCGGTCAAAAAACATCCACTCCGCTTCGGTCATTTCCGTGCCCCTTCCTCTGGTGTGCGCGACATTTATTGAACCTATTGTAGCATCTTTGTCCCAACAGGGCAAGCGGCTGGACAAAA
The DNA here is from genome assembly GCA_949285275.1 of uncultured Oscillospiraceae bacterium. Classification (GTDB taxonomy): domain Bacteria; phylum Bacillota; class Clostridia; order Oscillospirales; family Ruminococcaceae; genus Yanshouia. The sequence goes on from CASEBP010000103.1 coordinate 44,117, forward strand.
CCGCCAAAGAATCGCCCGGCAGCGTTGTTTTTTCGCCGGTTTGGTGTTATACTGTAATCTGTATGTCAAATCCAACGACAGGAGGAATTCCCTATGAAGAAAAAGACCTTCTATATCACCACTCCCATCTATTATCCTTCGGACAAGCTGCATATCGGTCACAGCTACTGCACCGTTGCAACCGATGTGATGGCCCGCTATAAGCGAATGCGTGGATTTGACGTGATGTTCCTGACCGGCACCGATGAGCACGGCCTGAAGATCGAGCAGAAAGCCAAGGCGGCGGGCGTTACGCCGCAGCAGTATGTCGATCAGGTTGTGGCCGGCATCAAGGACCTGTGGAAGCTGATGAACATCTCCAACGACCGGTTCATCCGGACCACCGACGACTATCATGTGGAGAGCGTCCAGAAGATTTTCAAGACGCTCTACGATAAAGGGGAGATCTACAAGGGCTCCTACAAAGGCAAGTATTGCACCCCCTGCGAATCCTTCTGGACCGAGACCCAGCTGGTCGACGGCAAATGCCCCGACTGCGGCCGTGAGGTGCAGGACGCCGAGGAGGAGGCGTATTTCTTCCGCCTTTCCAAGTACGCCGATCGGCTGATGCATTACTACTATGAGGAGAATCCCACCTTCCTTGAGCCGCCGAGCCGCCTCAACGAGATGGTCAACAACTTCATCAAGCCCGGCCGGGAGGATCTGTGCGTCTCCCGCACCTCGTTTACCTGGGGCGTTCCGGTCGATTTTGATCCCGGCCACATTGTCTATGTGTGGGTCGATGCCCTCTCGAACTATATCACCGCACTGGGCTATGGCAATGAAAAGTACCACGACTTTGAAAAGTACTGGCCGGCCGATGTCCATTTTGTCGGCAAGGAAATCACCCGTTTCCATACCATTATCTGGCCTGCCATGCTGATGGCGCTCGATCTGCCGCTGCCCAAGAAGGTGTTTGGCCACGGGTGGCTGCTGCTTGAGGGCGGCAAAATGTCCAAGTCGAAGGGCAACGTCGTCGATCCGGTTGTCCTCTGCGAACGGTACGGCGTTGATGCGATTCGCTATTTCCTGCTGCGGGAGTTCCCGTTCGGTTCGGACGGCGTCTTTTCCAACGAGGCGCTGATCAATCGGATCAATTCTGATCTGGCCAACGATCTGGGCAACCTGGTTTCCCGCACGCTGTCGATGGCGGAACAGTATTTCGGCCAGATTATCCCGCAGGACCGCCGGTTCGAGTCCCCCGATGAGCAGCTTATCGCGATGCTCGACGAGGTGCGGGAGAACTACTCCGCCCTGATGGAGACCTTCACCTTCCAGTCGGCCCTCGCCGAGGTGTTCAAGGTCATCTCCCGGGCCAACAAGTATATCGACGAGACAACCCCGTGGGTGCTGGGCAAGAACCCTGCCGAGACCGACCGCCTCGCCGCCGTCCTCTATAATCTGTGTGAGACGATCCGGGTCTGTGCGAGCCTGCTGGTGCCGTTTATGCCGGACAGCTGTGAGAAGATCTTCCAGCAGCTGGGCTGCGAGGAGCATGAGTACGGCTACGAGAAGGCGATCTACTACGCCAACACGAGCTACTGCATCCACAAAAAGGAGAATCTGTTCCCGCGCATCGACGCCAAGAAGGAGCTGGCGCTGCTGGCCGCCGCCGAGGAGAAAAAGCGGGCTGCCGCTGCCAAGGCGCAGGAGAAGGAACAGAAAAAGGAGCCCCGGAAGGAGGAGGCCCTCCCCGAGGGGATCATCAGTATCGACCAGTTCATGGAGACCCGGCTGGTGGCGGCGAAGGTGACCGCCTGTGAGCCGGTGCCCAAGTCGGATAAGTTGCTTCGCCTCGAGCTGGATGACGGCTCCGGCAAGCCGCGTCAGGTTGTCTCCGGTATCCACGCGTGGTATGAACCGGAGGATCTGATCGGGAAGAAGATCGTCGTTGTTGCCAACCTCAAGCCGGCGAAGCTGCGCGGCGTGATGAGTGAGGGAATGATTCTGGCGGCGGATGTCGGCGAGGAAGCAAAGGTTGTCTTCTTGGACGATTCGATTCCGGCTGGTTCGAGGCTGCGCTGATGGAGCGGTATTTTGATTCTCACGCCCACTATGACGACAACCGCTTTGATGCCGACCGGGAGACAGTGATCGCTTCGCTGCACCAAGCCGGCGTATTGGCGGTGATGAACGCGGCCAGCGATCTGCCCTCCAGCCGGGCTGCGTTGGAGCTGGCGAGGCGTTATCCCTTCTTCTGGGCTTCGGCCGGGATTCACCCTCACGACGCTGATACCCTTGACGACGCCGCACTTGAGGAGATCGCCGCTCTGTGCCGGGAACCCGAGGTGGTTGCGCTCGGCGAGATTGGTCTGGACTATTATTATGACCGCTCCGAACGGGAGGTACAGCGGCAGGCATTTCGCCGGCAGCTCGCGCTGGCTTGCGAGCTGGATATACCGGTGGTGATCCACAGCCGGGACGCCGCTGCCGATACGTTGGAGATTGTGCGGGAATATCATCCGCGCGGGGTGGTTCACTGCTTCTCCTATTCGGCGGAGCAGGCCAGGGAATACCTGGCGTTGGGGATGTATCTCGGCTTTACCGGAGTGGTGACCTTTCCCAACGCAAAAAAGCCGCTCGAGGCCGCTGCGGTGGTTCCGCTCGACCGGATTTTGATCGAGACCGATTGCCCTTACCTGGCGCCTGCGCCGTACCGGGGGCGGCGGTGTGACTCGACGATGCTTCATGCGACGGCCGACGCGCTGGCTGCCGCCAAGGGGATTTCCCGCCAAGAGCTGTTGGATGCCGCCTGGGATAATGCCATGCGGGTTTACGGAATTGCCAACAGAACCAAATGAAAACGCAAACGCTCCGCGTCCCTTTCGACGGACGCGGAGCGTTTTGTTTGGATAACAAGAATAGATCAACGATCCCATTTGTCGCAGAGCGAATCGATCTGCGAGGCAAACCGGGCAAGATCCTTGTTGGTGCCGCCGCGATTGTGCTCGATAACCAACAGCAGGCGCTTCCCGGCAGCGAGCAACCGCTCGAAGGTATTCTGGGCGCGGCGGGCGGCATAGTCCTTCTTGATTGGGACCGGGCCCTTTTCAACCAGACAGACGTTGGTGGCCAGATCGTAGCAGGTCCCCGAGTAGGGAGCGACCGTCTGGAATCCCCGCGAGGCAAGCTCGGCGGCAAAGCCCTCACAGACCGAATCTTCCCCGTGGACGACAAAGACCCGCTGGGGTTTGGGGGAGAAATGCTCCACCCAGGTCAGCAATCCCTCCCGGTCGGCATGGCCGCTGACCCCCGCAAGGCGGGTGATTTCAGCCTGTACCTCGATCGATTCGCCGAAGAGCCGGACTGACTGGGCGCCTTCGATAATCTGCCGTCCAAGCGACCCGGCCGCCTGGTAGCCGACAAACAGGATGGTGCTTTCCTCCCGCCAGAGATTGTGTTTGAGATGATGCTTGATTCGGCCGGCGTCGCACATGCCGCTCGCTGAGAGGATGACCTTTGGAGTAGGATCAAAGTTGATGGCCTTGGATTCCTCGGAAGAGACCGAAACTTTCAGTCCTTCAAAGCTCAGCGGGTTGATCCCCTGGCGGATCAGGGCGAGGGTCTCCTCGTCGTAGCAGTCCGCACCGTTCTCCCGGAAGATATTGGTCGCCTCAATGGCCAGCGGGCTGTCAACGTAGACCGAGAAGTTGTGGCCGGTGACCAAATGCTCCTCCTTGATTTGGCGAAGGAAGTAGAGCATCTCCTGGGTCCGCCCGACCGCGAAGGACGGAATGACGACATTGCCGCCCCGATCGAAGGTGCGCTGCATGATAGCGGCCAGTTCGGTGATATAATCAGGACGCGGGCCGTGACTGCGGTCGCCGTAGGTCGATTCCATGACGACGTAGTCGGCATCGGCGATGTACTGCGGGTCGCGCAGGATCGGCTGGTGCAGGTTGCCGATATCCCCAGAGAAGACGATCTTTTTGCTGACCTCCCCTTCGGTGACCCAGACCTCAATCGAGGCAGAGCCGAGCAGATGCCCGACGTCGATAAACCGCACGTCGATCCCCTCGCAGAGGGAGAAGCGCTGCTGGTAAGGATGCGGGACAAACAGCGAAATGGCGGCTTGTGCATCCTCCATCGTGTAGATGGGGACATACGGTTCCCGGCCGGCACGTTTTCCCTTCCGGTTGCGCCACTCCGCTTCAAATTCCTGGATGTGCGCCGAGTCGCGCAGCATGATGTCGCAGAGATCAGCGGTGGCATCGGTTGAGTGAATCTCTCCTGAAAAGCCGTTCTTGCACAACAGAGGGAGCATTCCCGAGTGATCAATGTGCGCGTGAGTCAGCAGAACGTAATCCACCTCTCCGGCTGCTACCGGAATGTCTTGGCTTTCGAAGTAGTTGGGGCCCTGTTCCATCCCGCAGTCGATAACGATCTTTTTCCCGCAGGCCGTCAGGAAAAAGCAGCTGCCGGTTACTTCATGGGTAGCGCCCAGAAAGGTCAGTTGCATTCGGTTTCCTCCTTTTGCAGCGGTCCCGCCGCCTCGTTTTTTTCATTATACACCTTTTTCGACGAAAATGGCAGATATGCATTGCAGAATTTTATCTTTTTTCACAATTTCCCGCTTCCTTGACAGGAACGTATGTTTCGTGTACAATCAAAAAAGGGGGGGTGATGACGATCGAACGGGTGATTCTGCACTGCGATTGCAACAGCTTTTTCGCGTCGGTGGAGACGGTGCTGGATCCTTCGCTGGGACAGGGGCCGATGGCGGTCTGCGGCGATCCCAAGAGCCGGCACGGCATCATCCTGGCCAAAAATGAGGCAGCCAAGCGCTGTGGTGTGCAGACCGCCGAAACGATCTGGCAGGCGCAGCGCAAATGTCCCGGGCTGCGGCTGGTGCCGCCCCACCGGGAGGCATACGTTGATTTTTCCCGCCGCATCAATGCGATCTATCAGCGCTACACCGATCAAGTTGAGCCGTTTGGTATCGACGAGTCCTGGCTGGATGTCACCGGCTCGCAGCAGCTGTTTGGAGACGGACCGGAAATCGCCGACCGGCTGCGGGCGGAAGTGGCGCGGGAGACGGGGCTGACCATTTCGGTGGGTGTTTCGTTCAACAAGGTCTTTGCCAAGCTCGGTTCTGATTACCGCAAGCCGGATGCCACGACGGTCATCTCCCGGGAAAACTGGCGAGAGATTGTTTTTCCGCTGCCGGTGGGCGCCCTGCTCTATGTCGGGGAGGCGGTGGAAAAGGAGCTGGCTGGCCTCTATATCACGACGATCGGCCATCTCGCGGCGGCTGATCCGGCCCGGCTCGCCGCCCGGTTGGGCAAACACGGACGGCAGCTCTACGAGTATGCCAATGGGCGGGATGACAGCCCGGTGCGGCGGTTTGACCAGCCGCGCGAGATCAAATCGATCGGAAATGGGATGACCTTTCGCCGGGATCTCTCGGGAGAGCGGGAGTTTCATACCGGCGTCGCGGCGCTCGCTGACGAGGTCGCTGAACGGCTGCGGCGTCACCGGTTCTGTGCCATGACGGTCCAACTGCAGATTAAGGACACCCGCCTGCGGGTCATCTCGCGCCAGTGCTTGCTCCCGCGTCCCACCGCGCTGGCCGATGAACTGACTGCGGCGGCGATGGAGTTGGCCCGGAACTGCTGGGATTTTTCCCTTCCGGTGCGAATGCTCACCGTTACGGCCTGCCAGCTTGTCGAGGCAGCGGAAGCGCCGGAACAGCTTTCGTTGTTTGATGCGGGCGATCCGGATGCACGGCAGCGTCGCCTGGCGCTGGAGGAGACGATGGATTCGCTGCGCGGCCGGTATGGCAGGGGGATTATTACGCCGGGATCGCTGGTTCGCAATGAGCTGATTGGACCGGGCGTTGAAGAAGAAGACGGATAGATGAGGCGCTTCGCCAACCGATGCAGCGCCTCTGACGGGGGAGGAAGATAGAATGTTTCGGGAAATGCGGAGAAGACAGCAGGCACTGACAGCGCAAGAGACGGCCGCAGTTTTGTACAGGGGGAGTGCAGGGGTGCTGGCCCTGTCGGGGGACGATGGATATCCCTATGCCGTCCCTCTCAGCTATATCTATGACGGGGAAAGACTATATTTTCACTGCGCGAGGAGCGGGCACAAGCTCGACGCAATACAAAGAGATCCCAAAGCCTCTTTCTGTGTCGTTGATCAGGACCGGGTGGTCCCAGAGGAATATACCACTTATTTCCGCAGCGTAATTGCCTTTGGACGGATTCGTGTGCTGGAGGAGCTGCGGGAAAAGCGGGCTGCTATCGAAAAGCTGGCGGCCAAATACGCGCCCCAGGACACCCCTGAAGGGCGGGAAAGGGCGATTTCCCGGGAGTGGGAGCCGCTGTGTATGCTGGAGATGACGATCGATCATCTGACCGGCAAGGAGGCAATCGAGCTGACGCGCCAAAAGCAGAGAGAACCGCGCTGAGCCTGTATGGCGATCCAAAAGAGAAAACGTCCGGAGCCTTTGCGGCGCCGGACGTTTTGTTTGGAAGGAAAGCTTGGGATTTTGCCTACGGCTCTGCTGCGGCCAGGGTTTCTCGGATCAGGTCGACCGGAAGGTCGTTTTGGCGCATCCGCACCGACAGGTAGGGCTTGGCCCCGGCATTGAAGAGAACCCGGCCCTTGAGGGCTGAGGCGACCCGGATTGCCAGTTCCGGATCGATATGCTCGAAGAAGAACAGCAGCTGATCGTTGCGCTGGTTGATCTCCCGAATTCCCAGAGCGGCCGCACGGTTTCTCAGCAGCGCCACATCGATCAGTCCGCCGACAGCGGCGGGAGGTTCGCCAAACCGGTCGATCAGTTCATCGAGCAGGTCGGAGGCATCCGATTCGTTTTGTACGGCAGCGATTTTCTTGTAGATATCGAGCCGGAGAGCCAGGCTGTCGATATAGTCCTCGGGAATGTGAGCGGCGACCTGAATGTCCACCTGGCATTCGGCGCTGCGCTGAATCGGCTCTCCTTTCGATTCGGCGACCGCCTCGGAAAGCAGCCGCAGGTACATTTCGTAGCCCACTGCTTCCATATGCCCGTGCTGCTGGGCGCCCAGCACGCTGCCGGCGCCGCGAATTTCCATGTCTCGCATGGCGATCCGGAAGCCAGAGCCGAAGGAGGTGAACTCTTTGATAGCGTTCAACCGCTTCTGTGCGATCTCCGAGAGGGCCTTCATCGGCCGGAAGGTCAGATAGGCAAATGCCCGCCGGGTGGAACGTCCAACCCGCCCCCGCAGCTGGTAGAGCTGAGACAGCCCCATCCGGTCGGCGTCCTCGATGATCAGCGTGTTGCAGTTGGGGACGTCCACCCCGGTTTCGATGATCGTGGTGCAGACGAGAATATCGATCTCCCGGTCAACCAGCCCCTGCCAGATCCGGGAAAGCTGTTCCTCGGTCATCTTGCCGTGGGCGACGGCGATCCGGGCGTCGGGACGGAATTCCCGCAGCTTGGCGGCACAGCCGTCGATCGATTCCACTCGGTTGTGCAGATAAAACGCCTGCCCGCCCCGGCGCAGCTCGCGGCGCAGCGCCTCGGTCAGGATCCCCCAGTCCTGTTCGATGACATAGGTTTGGACCGGATGACGGTCCTGAGGGGCCTCCTCGATGATCGACATGTCCCGGATCCCACTCATCGCCATCGACAGGGTGCGGGGAATCGGGGTGGCCGACAGGGTCAGTACATCGACCGATTCCCGCAGCTCCTTAAAGCGTTCCTTGTGAGCGACGCCGAACCGCTGCTCCTCGTCGATGATGCACAGGCCGAGATCATGGTATTCAACGTCCTTCTGCAGCAGCCGGTGGGTGCCGATGATGATATCGATCTGTCCGCGGCGCAGATCCTTAATGATTTCGGCTTGCTGCTTGGGGGTGCGGAACCGCGAAAGAAGCTCGACCTTCACCGGGAATCCCTCCAGCCGGTGGGTGAAGGTCTGATAGTGCTGCCAGGCGAGAATGGTGGTTGGCACCAGGACGGCACATTGTTTGGAGTCATTGACGCATTTGAAGGCTGCACGCAGCGCTACCTCGGTTTTCCCGAAGCCGACGTCCCCGCAGAGCAGCCGGTCCATCGGACGGGAGGATTCCATATCCGATTTGATCTCGGCGATGCAGCGGAGCTGATCATCGGTTTCCTCATAGGGAAAGCGCAGTTCAAAATCCCGTTGCCAGTCGGTGTCGGGGGAGAAGGAGAATCCTACGGCGGACAACCGCTTTTTGTACAGGGCGGTCAGCTCCTCGGCCATATCGGCGACGGCGGCGCGCACCCGGGAACGGGTCTTCTGCCATTCGGCCGACCCGAGTTTGGAGAGGCGCACCACACCGTCCTCCGATTTTCCGATATACTTGCTGACCAGGTCCAGCTGGGTGACCGGAACAAAAAGGGTATCGGTTCCCTGGTAACGGATTTTGATGTAATCCTTAGGGACGCCGAGTACCTCCCGTTTGACAATCCCCTCGAAAACGCCGATACCATGAGCGGCATGGACGACATAATCGCCGCGGGTCAAATCCGACAGGGAGCGGATCGCGTCGGTGGCCCTCCGCTTCTTCAGCTTCCGTGCGGGGGCGGCGGCGCGGGCGTGGCCGATGACCGCAGCTTTGGCCGCAGGGTATTCAAAGCCGGCCGAAAGGGTCAGATCGGTCACCTGAACCCCCGGTTCAAAGGAGGGCTCCGCCGCATAGCGCGCGGGGATCCCTTCGGCCGCGAGGTCGCTGACCAGCGCGTCGCAGCCCCGGCGGGTGGGAAGAAGGATGGTCACCGAGCTGCCATTGTGCAGGTAGGGGCGGAGATCCTCAAGCAGGGCGGACAGTTCGCCGCCCCAGGGAGCCAGCGCAAGGGCCTGCACATTGGTCAGGCCGCGCAGCCGCAGATCGGGGATCGAACGGGCGAAGGTGTCAAGCACCGCGCTGCGGCGGTCGGCTACCTCGCACAGAAGGTCGTCAAATGAACCGCACCAGCGGTCACAGCCGGGAAAGGCGATACCCGCTTCGAGCAGTTCGGTCATCTCCTCGGCCAGCAGTGTATTGCTGCCCGACAGACTTTCGCGGCAGGCAGCTGGGTCACTGAGCAGCAGCAGACCGTCCGGCGCAAGGTGATCGAGCAGGGTATAGGGTCTGCCGTACAAAATGGGGAGCAGCCGGTCGAGCGAACCGGGGGAAATTCCCGCATCAGCCTGGTCGGCCATCCGGGCGAGGGTGATGCGGGCCGGGCTTTTGGAGGAGAGAGAGTCAAAAATTTTCCGGCAGAAGACAGCCAGCCCCTCCTCAGGGGGAAGGGCTTCGCGGGCGGGGGTGATCATCACCTCGTCGGCAAATTCGCCGCGCCGCTGGGTATCAGGGGAGAAATAGGTGATCGAGTCGATTTCATCCCCCCAGAATTCAACCCGCACCGGGTCGGAGGCGGCCGGGGAGAAGAAATCGACGATGCCACCGCGGGTTGCAAAGGTGCATACCCCCTCCACCTGCTCGCAACGGGTGTAGCCTGCGGTCAGCAGCGCTTCGACCAGCCCCTCCGGTCCCCGGTCGAAGCTGCCCTTGAGCAGGGTGCTGCGCTGCGTAAGCGCTTCGGGGCTGATGGTATACTGCATCGCTGCCTCCGCCGGGGCGACGATCAGCGGGCGTCCGTGGCGAAGCGACTCGAGGCATCCCAGCCGTGAAAACTCATAGTCACCGCTGGCTGCCTCCGCCGCATGGAGCATCAGTTCCTTGGTGGGGAACAGCAGCACGGCGGAATCAGGCAGCAGGGCGCGCAGATCCTCCCAGAGACGGGTAGCGGACGGTTCGTCGGGCGCGATGAGCACGGTTGGAACCGCCAGGCTTTGAAAGAGGCCGGCGGCGAAGTGCGCCTTATGAATCTGGGAAAGACCGACACAGCCAAAGGGGGACTGTCCCTGAGACACCCCCCTGAGCAGTTCATTAAATTGTGGGATTTGCGATAATACCGCGCCTAATCTCATGCTCCGTTATACCTGTTCATCGCGTCGGCAAGCTTTCCGCTGACGATCAGCGGCAGAATGTCGCCGCACTTGTCGATGGCCTGTTCGATGCGTTTGCGGTCGTCCTCCTGCGGCACTCCGAGCACCCAGTCTGCCATGTCATAGTCGGGATGTGGTTTTTCTCCCACTCCGATTTTGATGCGCGGGAAGGTGTTCTTGCCGGTGAGGTAGATGATGTTTTTCAGTCCGTTGTGGCCGCCGTCCGAGCCTTTGGCGCGGATCCGCAGCCGGCCCGGGGCGAGGGATACGTCGTCATGGATGACGAGTACCCGTTCGATCGGGATTTTGTAAAAATTCATCGCTTCGACCACCGCCTGTCCTGACAGGTTCATGAAGGTGGTCGGTTTGAGAAACAGTACCCGGTGTTCCCCGACCATCGCTTCGCCGGTCAGGCTTTGGAACCGCAGCCGGTTGATGGAAAAGCCCCGCTTTTCAGCGATCCGGTCGAGAGCGATAAAACCGACGTTGTGCCGGGTGTTTTCATATTTTATGCCGGGATTTCCCAGTCCGGCGACGATCCACTCGACTGGCCCTGACGGGGCAGGGGCGCGGTCCCTGGAGATTTGCCGGAAGAGGTCAAAAAGATCCGCCATGACAACATGCCTTTCCACCCGTCAGGATATCACCTTCCGGGTTGGTATTTTGTAAAAACAGGGGGCTGCCGCAACATGTTGCGGCAGCCCGTCTCGAAATACGCGTCAGCCGAGCAGCGGGGAGACCGAGCGGTCAGAGTAGATCCGGTTGATCGCCTCAGCGAACACGGTGGCGACGCTCAGTTCCTTGAGCTTGCCCGAGGCGGTGTTGTGCCGCTGCGGGATGGTGTCGAGGAAGACGACCTCCTTAAGTACGCTCTCCTCAATGCGGTCGAGCGCCGGGCCGGACAGTACCCCGTGGGTCGCGCAGGCGTAAACTTCCTTTGCACCGCCCTTGGTGATCAGGGCGTTGGCACCGTTGCAGAGGGTTCCGGCGGTATCCACCATATCGTCGACCAGGATGCAGGTCTTTCCTTTGACGTCGCCGATGATGTTCATGACCTCCGAGACGTTGGCGGTGGGACGGCGCTTATCGATGATCGCGAGGGCCGCATCGACCCGTTCGGCGAACTTTCTCGCACGGGTGACCGAGCCGAGGTCGGGGGAGACGACGACGATCTCGTCACGGGGGGTGTTCTTGAACTTGTCCGCGTAGTGGTTGGCAAGGATCGGTACGCCGAGCAGATGGTCGACCGGGATGTTGAAAAAGCCCTGAATCTGAGCTGCATGGAGGTCCATCGTCAGAACGCGGTCGGCGCCGGCGGTGGTCAGCAGGTCGGCGACCAGTTTGGCCGAGATCGGATCGCGGGCTTTGGCCTTGCGGTCCTGGCGGGCATAGCCAAAGTAGGGCATGACGGCGGTGATCCGGCCAGCTGATGCGCGCTTGAATCCGTCGATCGAAATCAAAAGCTCCATCAGGTTGTTATTGACCGGCTGGCAGGTCGACTGCACGACGAAGACGTCCGAGCCGCGCACCGACTCATTGATCGACAGAGCGATCTCTCCGTCCGAGAAGGTCTTGACCTGCATATCGCCGAGCGGGAGTCCGAGTGCCCGGGCGATCTGCTCGGCGAAGGGGCGGTTGGCGTTGCAGCTGAAGATTTTGATGTCCTTGCCATGAATATTCATGATAAAACCTCTCCCTCATTGTTTCCCATGAAATTTGGATGGTCCTTATATGATTGCCGGGCGAACCCGGTTGGTCCCGTTACTTGGTTTTTCCCCTTGCCCAGCCGGCAAGCTGCCGCTGGCGGATCCGCCCAATGGCGAGCGCGTCGGGGCGCACATCTTCGGTCACGGTGGTGGCGGCGGCGACATAGGCACCTTCCCCAACGGTGACCGGGGCGATCAGGTTGACATTGCAGCCGATGAAGGCGTGATCGCCGACGGTGGTGCGATGCTTGTGCAGCCCGTCATAGTTGACGGTGACCACGCCGCAGCCGACGTTGATTCGTTCACCGAAGTCGCTGTCTCCAATGTAGGTCAGGTGAGCAAAGGAGGTCTTTTCCCCGACCGTCGAATTTTTCACTTCGACAAAGTTACCGATTTTGACTGTGTCAGCAATTTTGCAGCCGGGGCGAAGCTGGGCAAATGGTCCGATCCGCACCCCGGAGCCGACATGGCTTTCGGCCAGCCGGGAGGAATCGATCGTGCAGTTGTCCCCAATCGTACAGTCGATGATCCGGGTGTTGGGGCCGATGATACAGCCCTCTCCAATGACGGTATTGCCGAGAATCTGGCAGCCGGGCAGAATCTGGGTGTCCCGTCCCACCGTCACGTCCGGACCAATCATTACCCCATCGCTGAGGGGAATGTCGACCCCTTGATCATAGAGCCGGTCGAGAATCCGGCCGCGGGCGATGCGGTTGAGAGCGGCAAGCTCCCGGCGGCTGTTGGCGCCGAGTGCAACCCGATCATCCGGACAACAGAAAGCGCCGGCCGTTTTGCCCTGTGCGGAGGCGAGGCCGACGAGGTCGGTCAGATAGTATTCCCCCTGTGCGTTGGTATCCTGCAGCAGGGGAAGGGCATCGATCAGATATCCGATGGAAAACCAGTAGGCGCCTGCATTGATTTCATGGATGGCAAGCTCCTTTTCCGAGGCGTCGGCCGCCTCGACGATTCGAACAAACCGCCCGTTTTCCCGCACAATCCGACCGTAGCGGCCGGGATCGGAGATGTTGGCGGTCAGCGCCGTGACAGCGAACCCACCCTTCCGGTGAAAAGCCAGCGAATCGAGCAGCACCGCCTCATCAATCAGCGGAGCGTCCCCGCAGAGCACGGCAACCGCGTCAATTCCCCGTGCGGCAGCCTGCTGCAGAAAGGGCAGAGCACAGCGCACTGCATGGCCGGTTCCCCGCCGTTCGGCCTGGACGGCGGTGGCACAGCCGTCGGGCAGCAGCTCGCAAACCCCGCGGGGTTCGCTCGAGAGGACGACGCAGGTGTCCTCTGGTTTCATACCGGCCTTGCAGCAGGCGTCGAGTACCCAGCGGAGCATCGGCTTTCCCAGCAGTTCACAGCAGACCTTCTGGTGGGAAGAGTTCATCCGCTTCCCATCCCCTGCGGCGAGCAGGATGGCGGCAATTTGCTGATCCATAGAAAACCTCCCGTTCAAACTACCCGGCAGCGGGCGTTGCGGCGAAAACAGCACGCACAGTTACATTATGGCAAATCGGCGGTAAAATTTCAAGCGGTCTAGGGGATCTTGACTATTTTCGTTGTTTTTGATGAAAATCGGCTTCCCCGCGCGGAAAAAAAGAGAGGTTCGACAGGAAACGAGCAATCAGACCTCTTCGAACAGCCCGGAATAGGAGTAGCGGTAGACCCCCAGCACCATACCGATTCCCGTCCAGGTCAGTACAACCGAAGTGCCTCCGGCCGAGAAGAACGGCAGGGTGAGCCCCACGACGGGGAGCATCGAAAGACACATGCCGATACCCCAGATACTCTGAAAGGCGATCATTCCGAAGACACCGACGCAGATGTAGCGCCCGAGCGGATCCCGGGCATGGCGGGCGTCCGAGAGGATCTTCAGGCTGATCAGTCCGATTAGCAGCAGCACTACGAGACAACCGACAAATCCGAGCGATTCACCGACCACCGCGAAGATAAAATCATTGTGCATTTCCGGGACATACTGATACTCACCCGAGAAAATCCCTTTTCCCCAGATCTGCCCCGAACCGATGGCAGTGATCCCGAGCGACTGCTGCCATCCGGCACCCGACGGGTCAAGAGAGGGGTTGAAAATGATCAAAAAGCGGTTCCGCTTGTCGTCATCGAGCAGAAAAAACCACACCAGCGGCGAAATGGCTGCCGCCGCTCCGAGCGCAGCCAGTATATAACCGAGATGCAGGCCGGCCGAAAAGAGCATGCAGGCAAAGATGGCGGCGAAGACCATCGCTGTGCCGTGATCCCCCTGGGCCATGATCATCAGGGTGGGAACGGCGCCGTGAAGGCAGAGCTGCAGCAGGGTTTTGGGCTGGTTGACCGATTCGCGGACCTTCTCCAGATGCAGTGCAAAGGAGAAGATAAAGGCGAGCTTGAGGATCTCGGAGGGCTGAAAGCTCAGTCCGAGGACGGGGATCTCCAGCCATGCCTTGTCATCAATATAGGAATAGCGCTGTTTGCCGACAAAGTAGGTCAGAAAAACCAGCCCGGCCGATACAGGAAGGTATAGCTTCCACAGGTTGGCCAGCTCCCGGTAATCAAAGCGGGAGAGAATGGCCGCGCTCGTCACACCGATGGCAGTGGCCAGAAGTTGTACAGCAAAGACCCGCGGCTTGATGTACCCCGAGAGGTAGATTCCCCAGAGCAGCAGAGCCGAGAGGGCCGAGCAGAGCAGGCAGAACGACAGCAGCCAGCGGTCGGTCCGCCGGTAAAATTGTACGCAGCTGTTCCAGATCCGATTCATAGAAGTTCCTCCGTTGGAATAGGCCTGACATCATTATAGGGGAATTGCCGGACGATGACAAGCGTGGGTTTATGGGAAAAATTGCGGAAGGGATGTAAAAGGCGGCGGATTTGTGCTATAATGACCGGGAACAGCGTTGCCGCTCTGGACAGTATCGGCCAGCGTGCGGTGGCGCAATCCGGAAAAGGGGAATTTGATGCGCGAAATCCTGTCCAACAGCCCCCGCGAGACCGAACAGGCGGGGGAGGAGCTCGCACGGCTGCTTGAGCCAGGGGAGATCGTCGCTTTTCGCGGCGGGTTGGGGATGGGGAAAACCACCTTTACCCGCGGACTGGCCCGCGGCCTGGGCTGCGCCGACGAGGCAACCAGCCCGACCTTTACCCTGATGAATGAGTATCGGGGAGGCCGGGTCAATCTCTGCCACCTCGACGCCTACCGGCTGGAGAGTACGGAAGAACTGCTCGATATCGGATTTTATGACTACCTTGACGCCGGCTGGGCCGCTGCGGTCGAATGGAGCGAACGCCTGTCACTGACTCCGACGATAACCGTCACCTTCGAGCGGACGGGGGACGAGAGCCGAATCATCCGAATGGAGGGGAAGGGACTGTGATCATTCTGGCGGTGGATACCTCCTCCAAAGCGTGCTCCTGTGCACTGGTAAAGGATGGGGTGCTGCTTTCTGAGAGTTACCTTCATGTGGGGCTGACCCATTCGGCAACCCTGATGGGGATGGTAGAAGATACCCTCGCTCACGCGTCGGTCGCCCCCGGGGAGATCGACCGGCTGGCCGTGACGACTGGACCCGGGTCCTATACCGGGCTGCGGATCGGAGTGTCGGCGGTCAAGGGGATGGCGCTGGCGGGCGCGATTGCCTGCACGGGCGTTTCCACCCGTCTTTCACTGGCCTATAATCTGACCTGCTGGGGGGGGACGGTCTGTGCCGCCCTGGTTGCCCGGGTGGGACAGGTATTTACCGCGCTCTTTTCGGTCAAAGGCGGCGAGGTCACCCGTTTGACCGAGGACGATGCGATGACCCTTGAGGCGCTGGGGGAGATCCTTCCCGCGGGTGCGATGGTCTGCGGAGACGGCGCCGAGCTGGTTTTCCGCACCTTCTCCGACCGGGCGCTTCGCCTTGCTCCCGCCGCGCTGCGGTACCAGCGGGCCTCCTCGGCTGCCTTTGCAGCGGAACAACTCCCCGCTGTTTCGGGGGAGGAGCTTACGGTGGAATATCACCGGCTTTCTCAGGCCGAGCGGGAACGTGCTGCTCGTCTGAAGGAAACGGATTCTGGGTGTTGTTAAATTTTTCGATACAGGAGGAAGACAGTATGGTTCTGGCATTGGGAAGCGATCACGGCGGTTTCGCCCTGAAGGAAGAGATCAAGAAGTATCTGGACTCCCGGGGAGTGGCTTATCATGATTTCGGCTGCTACTCCCCTGAGTCCTGTGATTACCCGGTCATCGGAAAGACGGTCGGTGAGGCAGTGGCAAGCGGAGAATATGAGCGGGGGCTGCTGTTCTGCGGCACCGGCATCGGCATCTCACTGGCGGCCAACAAGGTCCCCGGAATCCGGGCCGCCTGTTGCTCCGACTGCTTCTCGGCCAAGTACACCCGGATGCACAACGACGCCAATATCCTCGCGATGGGCGGACGGGTGGTCGGCCCCGGGCTGGCTGTTGAGATGGTCGCCCTTTTTCTCGACACCGAATTTGAGGGTGGGCGCCATCAGCGCCGGGTCGACATGATTTCACAGATTGAGAGGGAGTATACCGGGAAATGACAATGGAAACCCTTTTGCTGTTCTTCCTGTTCTGTGTGGGGGGCAGCGTCATCCAATCGGTGACCGGGTTTGGATTTTCGATCTTCTGTATGACCGTCTTTCCCTTCCTGATCGGAAACTACCATGCGGCGACCGCCATCTCGGGCATGTGCGGCGCTACGATGGGGATCTGCATCGCATGGCGTCACCGCCGGGATATCAATGTCCGGCTGGTTGTGCCGCTCTCTGTCAGCTATTTTATTGCCTTTCCCCTCGGGGTCAAGCTCACGCTGATCCTGGATGAGGATATGCTGCTGCGGGTGCTCGGCGGAATTCTGATTTGCCTGAGCCTCTATTTCTTCTTTCTCAGCGACCGGATCTCGCTGCGTCCGACCATCGTGGGCGGGCTTTGCTGCGGGTTCTTGGGCGGATTGTTCTCTGGCTTCTGCAGTATCGGCGGGCCTCCCGTTGTGCTGTATCTGCTTGCTGCCGCCAAAACCAAGGAGGAGTACCGCGCTTCGATTCAGTTTTACTTCTCGGTCGGCAACTCCTATGGGGTGCTGGTCCGTGCGTTTAACGGACTGATTACGACGCAGGTGCTCGGCCTGTGGATTCTTGCCCTGTTCGCCCTGCTGATCGGCGGAACGATCGGCGGCAAGATCTTCAACCGGGTTAACGCCGCGGTTCTGCGCCGAATGGTCTATGCCATAATGGCGATCTCGGGATGCACGATGCTGTTCTGAGTGCGCCGGAAAATCCGTTTATTCACAATCCGATTCTATTACAGGAGGAATTACCATGTTAAAGCCGATCATCACCGATCATCCCCTGATCCAGCACAAGCTCACCCTGATTCGTGACAAGAACACCCCGTCGAAGGAGTTCCGCGAGCTGGTCAGTGAGATTGCCATGCTGATGTGCTACGAGGCGACCCGCGATCTTCCCCTCAAGGAGATTGAGATCGAGACGCCGATGACTGTCACCAAGGCGAAGGTCATCTCGGGGCGCAAGCTGGCTTTTGTGCCGATTCTGCGTGCAGGCCTGGGCATGTGCGAAGGTATGCTGGCGCTGGTTCCGGCGGCCAAGGTGGGACATATCGGTATGTACCGCGATCCGGTGACCCATACTCCTCATGAGTACTACTGCAAGCTCCCCGCCGACATCGAGGAACGGGATGTTATCCTGCTCGATCCGATGCTCGCAACCGGCGGTTCGGCGATCGACGCGGTCAACGCGCTCAAGAAGCGCAGCCCCCGCAGCATCAAGTTTGTCTGCATCATCGCCGCTCCTGAGGGGATCGAGGCGCTGCAGGCGGCTCATCCCGACGTTCAGATCTATGCGGCGGCCCAGGATGAGCGGCTCAATGAAAACAAGTATATTCTGCCCGGGCTTGGAGACGCGGGCGACCGCATCTTCGGCACCAAGTAACCATCGGGGGGCGATGCCGCCCGATCACCGAAGGAGGAATCCTGATGCCAACCTACCATAAAAAGACGATTGAAGACATCGATGTTGCCGGAAAGAAAGCGCTGGTTCGCTGTGATTTCAACGTACCGCTTTCCGATGGGGTGATCACCGACGACAAGCGGATTGTCGCCGCGCTGCCTACCATTCGCTATCTGCTCGACCACGGCGCCGCAGTTATCCTTTGCTCCCATCTGGGCCGTCCGAAGAACGGACCGGAGGAGAAGTATTCCCTCAAGCCGGTGGCGAAGCGGCTCTCCGAGCTGCTCGGCGTGCCGGTGACCCTCGCTGCCGACGTCGTCGGCCCCGATGCGTCGGCTCGTGCGGCGGCACTGCAGCCGGGACAGGTTCTGCTGCTGGAAAATGTCCGCTTCGAGAAGGGGGAAACAAAAAACGATCCCGAGCTTTCCCGGAAGCTGGCATCCTTTGCCGATTTGTTCGTCAACGACGCGTTTGGTACTGCTCACCGTGCTCATTGCTCCACTACGGGGGTGGCGGACTATCTCAAGACCGCAGTCAGCGGTTTCCTGATCAGCAAGGAGCTTGAGATTATGGGCGGTGCACTTGAGCATCCCCGGCGTCCCTTCGTCGCGATTCTCGGCGGAGCAAAGGTGTCGGATAAGATCGGAGTGATTGAAAGCCTGCTTGACAAGGCGGACAGCGTTCTGATCGGCGGCGGAATGGCCTATACCTTCTTCCGGGCCCAGGGATTCGGCATCGGTTCCTCGATCTGCGAGGAGGAGAAGCTGGATGTCGCCCGCTCGCTGTTGGCCAAGGCCAAGGAGAAGGGCGTTACGCTGCTGCTGCCGGTCGACAATGTGGTTTCGGACGCTTTTTCGGCCGATGCTGCCACACAGGTCGTCTCCTCCGACGCGATTCCCGACGGCTGGATGGGGATGGACATCGGTCCCAAAACCCGCGTTCTCTTTGCTGAAGAGGTGAAAAAGGCCGGCACTGTGATGTGGAACGGCCCGATGGGGGTGTTTGAAATGGCGCCGTTTGCCGAGGGAACCCGTGCGGTGGCCCAGGCGATGGCGGATTCGGGCGCTGTCACCATCATCGGCGGCGGAGATTCAGCCGCAGCAGCCGCACAGCTCGGCTTCGAGGACCGGATCACCCATATTTCCACCGGGGGAGGGGCGTCGCTCGAATTCATCGAGGGACTGGATCTGCCTGGCATCGCCTGCCTCAATGACCGCTGAACGAAAGGACAGAAAACAACATGGATTTTTCAAACCGTACCCCCATCGTGGCGGGGAACTGGAAGATGAATATGACCCGCGCCGAGGCCAAAAAACTGATCGAAGAGATTCGGCCGCTGGTAAAGGATGCAGCCTGTGAAGTGGCGCTCTGCGTTCCCTTCACCGACCTCGAAACAGCGGGCGCTGCGATGGAGGGAAGTAATCTGAAGCTGGGCGCGCAGAACTGCCATTGGGCGGCTTCCGGCGCCTTTACCGGAGAGATCTCGGCGGCAATGCTCGCTGAATTGGGAGTCTCCTATGTGGTGATCGGCCATTCGGAGCGCCGGCAGTATTTTGGAGAGACCGACCAGACGGTCAATGCCCGGATGAAGGCGGCGCTTTCCTGCGGCCTGCGGGTGATCCTCTGTGTCGGAGAAACATTGGCACAGCGGGAGTCCGGCCAGACGCCGCTGGTCATCTGCAACCAGGTTAAGGCGGCACTCGATGGGATTACCGCCGCACAGATGAAGGAGATTGTCATCGCCTATGAGCCGGTCTGGGCGATTGGCACCGGCAAGACCGCCACCGCCCAGCAGGCAGGAGAGGTCTGCGCGCTGATCCGTGGAATGGTTCAGGGCCTCTACAACGAGGCGGTTGCCGATGCGCTGCGGATCCAGTACGGCGGTTCGATGAACGCGAAGAACGCAGCCGAGTTGCTGGCGCAGTACGACATTGACGGCGGATTGATCGGCGGCGCATCGCTCAAGGCCCCCGATTTCGCGGCGATTGTCGCGGCGGCAAAGCAATAACAAGAGCGGGGCCGGGAAAGTTTCCCGGCCCTCTTTTAACCAACAGCTCCGAGGGCTTTGGATCTTTGGAGCGGAAATGAGGAATTCAATTTGAAAAAAACGGTTCTGCTGATGATACTTGACGGATTCGGGCTGCGTGACGAGACGGCGGGAAATGCCATTGCCGCGGCAAAAAAGCCGAATTTCGACCAGCTGTGGGCGAGGTGGCCTCACGCGACGCTGGGAGCCTCCGGAATGGATGTGGGTCTGCCGGACGGTCAGATGGGCAATTCGGAGGTCGGTCACACCAATATCGGGGCCGGGCGGATCGTCTATCAGGAGCTGACTCGGATCACCAAGGCTATCCGGGACGGCGATTTCTTTTCGAATGCCGCCCTCAACGGGGCGATTGATGCAATGGCCCCCGGCGGTACCCTGCATCTGATGGGGCTGCTGTCGGATGGCGGCGTCCACAGCCACAATACCCACCTCTATGCCCTGCTGGAACTGGCGCACCGCCGCGGTGTCAGGCGGGTTGCCGTGCACAGCTTCCTTGACGGGCGGGACACCGATCCGAAGAGCGGCGCCGGTTATCTTGAGGCGCTGGAAACGGAGATGAACCGGATCGGGGTCGGCTTTTCAGCGACGGTTACCGGACGTTATTATGCGATGGATCGCGATAAACGCTGGGAACGGGTCAGAGAGGGCTATGAGGCCATCGCCCTGGGAAAGGGAGAGAAGTTTACCGATCCGGCAGCTGCTGTACGGGCCAGCTATGAAGCCGGCGTGACCGATGAGTTCGTTCGTCCGCTGGTGCGGGAGGATTATCATGGGGTACAGGACGGCGATGCGGTGATCTTTTATAACTTCCGCCCCGACCGCGCGCGGGAGATGACCCGCGCCTTCGTCGATCCCGCTTTTGACGGGTTTTCCGTTCAGCAGCCCCGGCTGGCACGCTATGTCTGCATGACCCAGTATGACGCAACGATGCCCGGGTGTGATGTTGCGTTTCGTCCGGTTGCGCTGACCCATACCCTCGGTGAGGTCATCGAGGAGGCCGGGCTTTCCCAGCTGCGGATTGCCGAGACCGAAAAGTATGCCCATGTCACCTTCTTTTTCAATGGCGGGGTGGAAGCGCCTTCGGCCCATGAGGACCGTATCCTGATCAACTCGCCCAAGGTGGCTACCTATGACCTCAAGCCCGAGATGAGCGCCTGCGAAGTGACCGACGCACTGCTTGCCGCGTTGGATCAGAAGGAGTATGGCTTGATCGTCCTCAACTACGCCAACTGCGATATGGTGGGGCATACCGGTGTATATGAGGCCGCTGTCCGGGCGGTGGAGACGGTGGATACCTGCCTGGGCCGGGTGGTTGACAAGGTGCTGGCTCAGGGTGGGTCGGTGCTGCTGACTGCCGATCACGGCAACGCCGATATGATGAAAAATCCCGACGGCAGCGCCATGACTGCCCACACCACCAATCGCGTTCCGGTGATCGCGATCGGTGAAGAACGGCCGTTGCGGGAAGACGGCGCGCTGTGCGATCTTGCGCCGACCATCCTTGAAATCCTGAAGATTCCGCAGCCCAGCGAGATGAGTGGGAAATCCCTCTTTTGCTGAAAAATGCAATATTTTTGTTGCTCTCGGGACAAAATTGTAGTATCATAATGCTAAATAGCGACCTGATTGCAATTTGATATCATAAAAAAGGAGGGACATTTTATGAGAAAGCTGACCTATTTGATCGCGCTCCTTTCGCTGCTGGCAACGCTGGTGGGGTTAGTGATAACGGTCATGGAGCTGCTGGAACGGAGAAAGGCACGCCTGGAGGATGACGACTACGAGCAGGAACTCTACCACGGCGGACAGGAATACTACGCCGAGGATTTCAATCTCGATTCCTCCGATGAGGACGCTGCTCAGAAGCCCGAAGAGGCGGAATAAGCGATATCCGTTGTTTCTGCGGCGCGAACCGGACCGGTTCGCGCCGTTTTTCCTCGACAGGAAAGAGCTGGCGGATTTTTTTGAAAAATCCTGCAAAAAGGTGTTGACAAACGCAGGGGAGGGTGGTATGATAGCAAAGCTGTCCCGGGAGAGCACAGCGCAAACCCGCTGGATAGCCGCA
>CASEBP010000104.1 GCA_949285275.1 uncultured Oscillospiraceae bacterium
AGACCTCCAGCAGGTGCTGCATTCGGGGGTATTCGGCATAATCGAGCGAAATGACCACTTCGTCGACCGGATGGTCAGCCAGGTAGCCCTCAAAATCGGACAGGGTTCCCAGCCAGGGCACCGCCTCCTCGAACGGCTGCGGACCGCCGTCGTGGAAATAGCCGTCGATGTAGCAGCCCAGCGCCTTGTTGGTGATAGCCAAGCGGCAGAATGAGGCGGAATTTTCGTTCCAGCCGACAACCAGGAAATGCTTGAGGTTGCGTCCGGCACGCCGCAGCGCCCGCAGCATCCGGCGCAGCAGAAACCGCACCGAAAGGCTGGCGGCAGTGTTGATCACCGCGAAGAAAAACAACACCAGCCGGGAGGTGTGGACCTCCTTGCTCAGGTAGGAGAGGACAAACAGAAAGAGCAGCCCGCACAGGTTGGCCTGAATGATCCGGCCGCCCTCCTGGATGAGGCGTTTGCGGCGAAAAGAGGCATAAAGATCGAAGCTGCGGTAGAGCAGCAGATAGACCGGAACCCCGAGGAGCATCATCCGCAGATAGACGATCAGCGGGAGATGCAGCCCGGGGCGGCCGCCGAAACGCAGCAGATAGGCCGCCGGCATCGAGCCAAAGCAGAGAGCCGCATCGGTCAGCAGCAGCAACAGATTAAAAAACTTTTGGTTCTGGCGAATCATCGCGAACTCCTCCGAAGGCGGCGGACGCTACAGGATGGCGGCATAGGGAACCAGCAGCAGCCGGTTGCTCACCAGCAGGAACAGATAGTACATCCATCCGACAAACAGGATAAAGCACAGCGCGCTGTAGTACATCGACCAGTCGTCGCGCAGCCGGGCCTTTTGCTTCAATGCACGCGCCGAGAGCTTTTTCCCCTTTCCGGCGCTTCGCAGCTGTTCAAACTCGGTCAGCTCGTCCGGCTCGGGGCCGCAGGCGTTGAGGATCTCCGGCACCAGCAGCACCGCAACCGGCAGAAAGATCAGCGCCAGCCGCTGGAAGATAAAGCTCTTGAGGGTCAGCAGAAAGAGGCAGGCGGACCAGCAGGAAAAATGGATCAGCGGCAGATTGGCGGGATTGCGCCGCAGCAGCCGCCGTCCGAGCAGCACCGCGACGACAAAGAGCAGAACCGGAACGACCGCCGTCTGGATGTCCCGGCCGACCGCCCGGTAGTAATTGTCGGCGGTATAGATGGTGTAGACAAACCGGGTGACCAGGTCGAGAATCGGGTCGGTAAAGAAGAGCAGGATCAGCGTCCCGCCGGCATAAACGGCCAGAGTCTGCCAGCAGAAGGGCAGCCAGGCAAGCAGATAACAGGGGACCAGTACCCAGAGGCTCTTGTGAAAGGAGGCAGCCAGCGCAACAATCAGCAGATAGGGGATCGGCCGCCGCTTCTGCAGCCACGGGACGGCCAACAGCATCACACAGATGGCCAGCTGCTGACGCAGGGTGACCATCGTGTAGCCAAAGAAGCCGAAGCTGACAAAGGTGAAGAGGCAAACCCAGACCGACGAAGCGTACCGCCAGGCAAGCAGTCCGGTCAGCCCGATCGTCAGCATCGCCTGGATGGCAAAGAAGGCGGTCGGACTATCCGAGATCCGGGAGATCAGAAAGACCAGCAGGCTGTAGCCCGGCTCGCTGCGATAGATATTCTGATCGCTCCACAAAAAGGAAAAATCGCTGCCGGCGACCTGTTCGAAGTACGGCAGATAATAAAGGGAATTGTCCACCCCGACCGATGGATCGCGCAGCGCCGACATGGCAAACATCGCCGCACAGGCCGCAAGCAGGAAGATCCGGTCCCGGCGCCGGGAGCGCCTGCGTTCACACAGGACCAGTCCCCCCACACTGATTGAAGCCAAAAGCAAAAGATAGGGTGCCATGCATCAGTTTCCTTTCTTTTAGGCCCGCCGTTTGGGACAAGCCAGGACATCCGGACGGGCCAAGCCCGCCCCAGTTCCATTTCATTATACTCAACACGGTGTTATTTGCATAGCAGGCAGATGCAAAGTTTGCAAAAAGATCACGATTCTGTCAAATCGCGCCGTTTTCCTGTGAAAAAACCGGCGCAGCGGGAAATCACTCCCTGTGCGCCGGCAGTACCGCAGCCGCAGGCCAGTTAACATGAGCTGTCGGACTCCTGCTGCCGGATATAGCTCGGAGCCTGGGGCGGCGTACGTCCCTTCTTGACCTGGTGGTAATAGGCATAGCTCATCGGCTCGCCGTCGCCGATCAGCTCCCCCTCAAGCAGCTCGGCGAGAAAGACGATATGGGTGTCGGCGTCCATCTGGCCGACGACCCGGCACTCAAACCGTGCAACCATCTGCTCATCGACGTAGGGAACGCCATTTTTCCCGACGGCAGTCCTCCACCCGGCGAATTTGTCGAAGTCGCGGCTGCTTCGGAAGCCGAACCGGCCGATCAGCCCGAGGGACGCCTCCTGCGACAGCACCGTCGCGGTGAAGACGCCGGATTGCTGAAGCAACCGGGTGGTTTCATTTTCCTTGTTGATGGTGACGGTCACCCGCGCGGGGGATGCGGTCGCCTGGGTCAGCGTGTTGACAATACAGCCAGCCGAACGCCCCTCCCACCGGGTAGAGATCAAATACAGGCCATAGCTGAGTTTTTCCAATGCCTTATCGTTCACAATCGGTACCTCCCTGTTTCAGATCACGGCAGATTTCTCCGTCAGTATGCCCGGTTTTTCCCGGTTTATCTGCCATGCAGGGTGTCCTCCGTTTCCCCGGCACCATCTCTGCAGGATACCAGGGCCAAGCCAATCTGCGGCACGCCGCCGGACAAAAAAAGGAGCCGCACGCGGCGGCTCCTTTGGTCCCGTTTCACATTACAGGGAGAGAGCTTCCTTGACCTTGGCGATGATGTGGGCACCGATATCCCGCGAAGCGTCAACCGACTGGGCGCCGATATGCGGGGAAACGATGAAGTTGTCCAGCTCAAAGAGCGGGGAGGCAAAGCTCGCCCCTTCGGTCAGACCGCCGTCAGCCAGCTCATTCTCGAGCACATCGGTGGCATAGCCGCCGATCTGGTGCGCCTTGAGCGCCTCATACATATCCTTCTCGTTGACAATCCCGCCGCGGCTCATATTGAGAACGATGCAGTCGTTCTTCATATAAGCGATCGACTTGGCCGATACCATATCCTTGGTCTCGGGGGTCAGCGGCACATGGATCGAGACATAATCGGAGTTCTTGAGCAGTTCTTCGACGCTGACGCCCTTGGCATGCTCACGCTCAAAGTCCTCCGGCTTGAGATAGGGGTCATAGGCAAGGATGGACATGCCGAACGCCCGGGCCACCTCGCCGAGCCGGCGGCCGATCCGCCCGAAACCGACGATGCCCAGCGTACGGCCGCGCAACTCCCGGCCGACAAACTTGTACTTATCCCAGTTATGGTTGACCTTGACATCATAGTTGGCCGCCATCGTATTGCGGGAGAGGTCGAGCATCTTCGAGATGGTCAGCTCGACAACGGCGTTGGCATTGAGGCCGGGGGCATTGAACACCTGAATCCCCTTGGCCTTGGCGGTGTCGAGGTCGATGTGGTTGAGTCCGACCGAGCAGACCCCAATGACCTTGAGGTTCTTGGCAGCGTCGAGGATCTCCTTGTTGATCGCGGGGTCGACCCGCATGATGAGCACATCATACTCCGGGATCAGCGCGGCCAGTTCCGCCTGGGTGGGCAGCATCTTGTGGTCCACCTGCATATACTTGCCGAGTTCCTGTGCGATGGCTTCATGCACCGCGTCGATAATCAAGCACTTCATGACAATCTCCTCCACATAAACTTACTCTATTGCCAAATTCCACAGCGGCGCCCATTCGCCGCCCGGAAGAGCAACCCTTTCAGCAGCCGACCGCCTGACGGATCTTACCGACGATATAGACGCCGATATCGCGCTGAGCGTCAACCGACTGGGCCCCGATGTGCGGGGATACGATGAAATTATCCAGCTCAAAGAGCGGTGAGACGAAACTGCTCTCGTTGGTGCCGCCGCCGGCCAGTTCGTTCTCCAGCACGTCGGAGGCATAGCCGGCGATCCGGCCCTCCCGCAGCGCCTGGCAGATGTCCTTCTCGTTGACCACGCCGCCGCGGCTCATGTTGAGCACAACACCGTCCGGTTTCATCAGCGAAAGGGCCCGCGCATCGATGATATTCTTGGTCTCAGCGGTCAGCGGCACATGGGTGGTGACATAATCAGACTGCTGGAGCAGCTCGTCGAGCGAAACCCCCTTGGCCTGTCCAGCGGCAAAGTCCTCCGCCTTCAGATAGGGGTCGTAGGCAAGGACTTGCATCCCGAAGACCCGGGCGAGCTCCGCAACCCGGCGGCCGATCCGCCCAAAACCAATGATCCCCAGTGTACGGCCACGCAACTCCCGGCCGACAAATTTATACTTGTCCCAGTTGTGGTTGACCTTGACGTCGTAGTTGGCCGCCATCGTATTGCGGGAGAGGTCGAGCATCTTGGAAATGGTCAGCTCAGCCACCGCATTGCCGTTGAGGCCGGGGGCGTTGAAGACATTGATGCCCTTCTGCTTGGCATACTCGAGATCAATATGATTGAGGCCGACCGAGCAGACGGCGATGACCTTCAGGCTATCGGCCGCGTCAAGCACCTCCCGCGTGATGCCAGGAACAACCCGCATGACCAGAATATCGTAACCGGGGATCATCCCGGCCAGCTCGGCCGAGTTGGGAACCGGCACAGTATCCACCTGCATATACCGGCTCAGTTCGGTTTCGATCACCGAATCCACAATGTCAATAATCAAACACTTCAAGATGACTGCCTCCCAATGCCTATTGTTTTTGAAACGGCACCAGACCGGCTATTCTGCATCGAAAAGGGCGGCCTGAGGTTCATTTTTCTATGAAACCCGATCGGGTCCTTTGGGATATCCGGCGGCAAACCGGCCGTTTCTTTTCCCATGATACCCGATTCTTTTCCCATCGTCAAGTGCCGCTTTTTCCTTATCATGATGCGGTTTTGCAGTTCCACGACCCGTCTTTTTTTTGACAAAGTCCAATTTGAATGCGCGGCAGGATTCAATGCAGATTTTACGCCATTGGCGGCTTTTCCCAATCTTTTTCTGCAAGTTTAAAGATGATTTCCTTCATCTTTGAGAAAAATCGAAAGGCGATTGAAAAAAGAAATTTTCTGTGCTACAATTACTTTAGCGATTGAAACCGCGAAAATAAACCATCCGACAGGGAGCGTGTGCAAAATGTTCTGGCAAAAGGAAATCGAAACGATGAGCAGAGATCAGCTTGCCGATCTCCAGCTGAAAAAACTCAAGGAGACGGTGGAGCGCTGCTATCACAACGTGCCCTATTACCAGAAGCTCTTTCGGGAGCAGGGCCTCCTCCCCGGAGACATCAAAACCCTTGACGACCTGAAAAAGCTGCCGATGACCAGAAAGGCGGCGCTGCGGGAAAATTACCCGTTCAAGCTGCTCGCCTGCCCGATGCGCGACGTCGTGCGGATCCACGGCTCCTCGGGCACGACCGGCAAGCCGACGATGGTCGCCTATACCCGCCATGACCTCGACGTCTGGAGCGACTGTGTCACCCGTATCGTCTGCGCCGGCGGCGCCACCCCCGATGACGTCGCTCAGATCGCCTTTGGCTACGGGCTGTTCACCGGGGCGCTGGGGCTGCACCAGGGGCTGGAGAAGCTCGGCTGCGCCGTCATCCCAATGTCGGCCGGCAACACCGAGAAGCAGCTGATGCTGATGGAGGACCTCGGGGTGACGGTGCTGGTTGCTACCCCGTCCTATGCCCTCTATCTCAGCGAGGTGGCGGCTCAGAAGGGGCTGACCGGCCGGCTCAAGCTGCGTATCGGTTTCTTCGGCGCCGAGGGCTGCACCGCCGAAATGCGCCACAAGATTGAGGAAAACTTCGGCATCATCGCCACCGACAACTACGGCATGAGCGAACTGACCGGTCCGGGCGTCTCGGGCGAATGTGAGTACCGCTGCGGACTGCACGTCTGGGAAGACCACTTCATCCCCGAGATCATCGACCCCGAGACCGGCGAGGTGCTGCCGGAAGGTTCGACCGGCGAGCTGGTTGTGACCCCGCTGTTCAAGGAGGCGCTGCCGCTGCTGCGGTACCGTACCGGCGATATCACCCGGCTCGACTACTCCCCCTGCGCCTGCGGGCGCACCCATGTGCGGATGGACAAGGTCCAGGGCCGCAGCGATGACATGATGATCATCAAGGGCGTCAATGTCTTCCCGTCCCAGATCGAAAGCGTCCTGCTCGGGGTCGATCAGGTCGGTCCGCATTACCTTTTGATCTTGCGGAAAAAGAACTTTCTTGATACACTGGAAGTACAGATCGAGCTGGTCGACAGCAGCCTGCTGGAGGATTACCGCCGGCTGCAGGCGCTGCGTAACGACATCCGCGCCCGGCTCAAGACGGTGCTCGGCCTCGACTGCGCGGTCACCCTGGTCAACCCCAACAGTATCGAGCGGTTCCAGGGCAAGGCCAAGCGGGTCGTCGATCTCCGCAACCAGCCCGAAGAATAACCGGCGCCTGCCGCCCTGTTAATGAAGGAGGGAGTTCCATGTTGATTAAACAGATTTCGGTCTTTGTGGAAAACCGCCCCGGCCGCCTGTATGAGATCACCGGTGTGCTGCGGGATGCCGGCGTGGACATCCGCGCGCTGACCATCGCCGATACCACCGACTTCGGTATCCTTCGGCTGATCGTCGACGATCCCGATAAGGCCAAGGTGGCGCTGCGCGGGGCCGGCCTGACCGTCACCATCACCAACGTCATCGGAGTGCGGCTGCCCGACTCCCCCGGCGGACTTTGCGGCGCGCTCGGTGCGCTGCGGGAGGCCGGCGTTTCGGTCGAGTACTGCTATGCCTTCATCAGCCATTCGAGCGACGATGCCCACGTTATCCTGCGGGTCGACAACGAGCAGGAAGCGATTCGCGCCCTGAGCGCGGCGGGCTACGGCTTTCTGAGCGGCGACAAATATTACCGGTAACTCACAACCGGCCGGCGGGCCGTCCCCTCGCAGGAGGGGGCGGCCCCTTTCTCTTTTTCTTGACCGGCGGCAGGGATTTCTGCTATGATGGCCGGGAAACCAACTGCGGGAGGTCCTGCCCATGCTCACCTTTCAACCGGTCAGTGCCCATCCGGCCGGCAATTGCCATCTGCTCTGCGCCGGAGAGGATGCGGTGCTGATCGATGCTTCTCTCTCCTTCTGCGGGGAACAGACGGCCCTTCAGGTCGCTCGGGCCCTCGGGAACCGTCGGCTGCGCGCCATCCTTCTTTCCCACTCCCACTACGACCACACCACCGGATTGTGGTGGCTGCACCGCGCTTTTCCCGATGTGCCGGTTCTCGCCCACCCCGCCGCGATCCACAATCTCTCCCGGCCGGGCGCGCTGTCGGCGATGCATGCGCTGTGCCGCAACGCCGCCCTGCGCTATACCGGACAGACCGGGCCGGATTTCCCATCCGACAGCTTCGCCTGCTGTATTCCCTGTACCGACGGCCAGACGATCCCCTTCGGGCAGGGTGAAGCCCGGATCCTTTTTACTCCGGGCCACACCCGCGACTCGCTGTCGGTCGATTTCCCGGACGAGGGGGTGCTCTGGCTCTGTGAAACCCTCGGTTTCTGGGACGGACGGGAGGGAAGCGCGATCCAGCCCTGCTTTCTCAGCGGCTACCAGGCGGCCCTTGATTCGCTCGACCGGATGACCGCCCTGCTGCCCCGCCGGCTTATCCTGACCCACTCCCGGATGCTCGACGAGGCGGGGAGCGCCGTTTTTCTCCCCCGCTCGCGCCAGGTAGCGGAGCAATGTGCCGAACGGATCCTCGATTGGTACGACCGGGGGATGACGCTGATGGAGATGCTGCGCTGCTATGAAGCGGCCTACCGCGACGAAGACTGTGCCGACCTGCAGCCGATCGAGGCATTTCGAATCAATGCCGAGGCGACCATCCGGGTGACGCTGCGGGAGCTGCGCCAAACCGAGCTCTGATCCTTGTCCCCATCTGAAAGTGCAGCGGGGCGGCGCCGTTTTCCGGCGCCGCCCCGTTTTGTTCTCATGCCCGCCGGCAGACAGCGAGCAGATATCCTTCCACCTGGTCACAGAGGGCAAATTCCCATCCGTCCGGCCCCTGGACCGACCCGTCCGGATCGAGCTGGAACCCGGCCGCAAACGCCCCGGCGGTCGAAACACCGGACGCCTTGAGATAGCTCTCCTTGAGCGTCCAATGGGCGACCGACCGTCGCATGAAATCGGGGCGGCCGGCCATGCTGTCCCACTCCTCCCCGGTACAAAAGCGGCGAACCGTCCGCTCCCGGATCGGGACGATCCGCTGGATATCCACCCCGACCGGCCGTTTAGCGATGACACAGGCAGCGTAATCCCCGCTGTGGGACAGGCTGACAAAGGCGGGATTCCCCTCGAGCCAGGGCCGCCCATCGGGATCGGTCCGCAGTCCCTCCTCGGACAAGCCGCACAGCCGCAGCCCACGGCGCAGCAGCAGCCCCGCCGCAAGGCTAGCGGCCCGCCGCTCGGGGGAAGCGAGATGGGCCGCCTTCTCCCGTCGCGCGGGCAGACTGACCGCCTCAGCGCGGCGCAAAAGCGCCCCGTCATACGCCAGGCGGCAGCAGAGCAGCAGCATTTTCTTCCCTCCTTCGGTTTGGGCGGCGCGCCGCAGAGAAAGAAAAAACCCTGCCGTCATCGGGCAGGGTTTGGCAGCGTCCCGTCTCAGTGCGCCGCAACAACGACCACGATCAGGGTGACAACCGCAAGGGCGATCCCGGACACCGTGCTGGCGCGGGCAAGCATCGCTTCCTTAGTCTTGCCGCGGTTCTTGTCGAAGAAGGTCCCGGAGGACTCCCCCGAAATGGTACCCAGTCCACTCTTGGACTCCTGAGCGGTCACCGCGACAATAATAACGGCGCAGATTGCAATCAGCAGAAACCCGCCGATAATTTCCAACATTCCCATCTTTCCGACCTCCGATTCATTGGCAGCATGCAAGGCATGCCTTGACCAGATAATGATAACACAAACATTTTTTCATTGCAAGGATCTTTTGAAATTTATTTTGCAGCGGCGGTATTCCGCCGCTCGGGCCGCGGGTATAGCTGCGCCGGCACCGGGGCAGACTAACACCGACCCCATCAGAAAGAAAGGAGGGGTTGTCTTGCTGGACAAACTCGCACTGATCGTCGTCATTGTCGGCGCGATCAACTGGGGACTGATCGGTCTGTTCGGAATTGACGCTGTGGCCTTCCTCTTCGGCGGCTCCGCGGCAATCGGAAGCCGGATTGTCTATACGCTGGTGGCTGTTGCCGGGCTCTGGTGCATCTCGATGCTCTTTTCCGAGCCGGGCCGCCGGGCGGCGCGCTGACCGCGGGGGGGATCCTTGGGATCCCCCCTTTTTTCAAATTTCTGCATTTCCCGCTTTCCTTTGCGGCGATCTGTGCTATCATAGAAAGAAAGGATCACCACAAGGGAGTTGTTTGCCATGTCGCAACCGAGAACACCAGATCTGAAAAAAGCCGTCCTCCTCTACGCTGTCATCTGCTGCCTGCTGGGCGCTGCCAACAGTTTGGGAGAGGCCAATTATTCCAACTACTTCAAGGAAGTTTACCAGGTCACCGCCGCCCAGCGGGGATTCATCGAGTTCCCGCGTGAATTGCCCGGCGTCCTGACAATGTTTCTGATCTCCGCCTTCGGCATGACCAGCGACATCGCCATCGTCGGTCTCGCCCAGATTCTCTGCCTGGTCGGCATGACGGCGATGGGATGTTTTTCTCCGAGCTACGGCGCGATGATCTTCTTCGTCTTTCTGCACTCGCTCGGTCAGCACGTCCTGATCGGTCTCAAGGACGCCATCGGTATGTCGCTGGCCCGAGAAGGAGAGGTTGGCCGGGCGATGGGCAATTTCCGCCGCTGGTGGAACCTCTCGGCAATGCTCGGTTCCTGCGCCGTCTTTTTCGGATTCCGATCCGGGTTTTTCCGCTTCTCCTCCCGGATCATCCGCCCCTTTGCCCTGTCGGCGCTGCTGGTGCTGGCGGCGATCGTGCTGTTCTGGTTCCTGCACCGCTGCGCCCCCCGCATCGAAAAGAAGGCCGGACACCGGCTGGTAGTCCGGCGGGTGTACCTGCCGTATTACCTGGTCACGCTGGCCTTCGGCTGCCAGAAGCGAATCCGGTTGGTCTTCGCCCCCTGGGTCATCGTCGAGCTGATGCTGCGCGGCGCCGATACCCTCGCGCTGCTGACCATTCTGGCCTCCTTTGCCGCCATGTTCGCCGCACCGTGGCTGGGCCGGATGCTCGATTTTCTCGGCATCCGTTACACGCTGCT
Organism: uncultured Oscillospiraceae bacterium; assembly: GCA_949285275.1. Classification (GTDB taxonomy): domain Bacteria; phylum Bacillota; class Clostridia; order Oscillospirales; family Ruminococcaceae; genus Yanshouia. Next base: position 10,358 of record CASEBP010000104.1, read on the forward strand.
GTTTGAGGGCTGCTACATGGCGTCGGTGTTTCTGCTGTTCGGCCTGCTGGTCGGTCATGCCGACCTCTCCAACGGGCTATTCGCCGGACTGGCCTTCCTGCTCTTTGTGCTGAGCAACCTCATTGAGCAATTCAATATCGTCCATTCCTTCCTGGTGCGGCAGATTGCGCCCGATCCCGCCGAAATCACCGCTACCCTCTCGACCGGGCTGAGTCTTGACCATGTTGTCGCCGTTGTCGCATCGGGCGCGCTGGGACTGATCTGGACCGCTTTCGGCGCCCAGTACGCCTTCTATGTCTCCGCTGCGTCGGCGCTGGTCCAGGTGGCCGTCGGGCTCAGGCTCTCGGTCCGCCAGCCGGCCTGAGCGCCTGGCCCTGCCCCAGAAGAACAAACGAATCAAATCCGCCAGGCCGAAAGCCCCTTCAGAGGCTTTCGGCCTTTTGTCTGCCCTGCAGCATCCGGTCAATCGTCGGCCTACGGGTCAAGATAAAACGGGTTTGTTTCATTTTGCAGCACCGTCTTGGTCAACTGAATAAAGTCCAGAGCCAGCGCGGAGAGCTCGGTCGTTTTGTTCTTTGCCGCATAGAGAGGCCAGGAAAAGATCGGACTGTCCACCGTATAGACGGCCAATCTCGACAGATCCCGCTGAAAGTATTCCCCGAATTCCGGGATAAAAGAACAGCCCATACCGGCGGCGGTCAGTTCAACCAGCGTGAAAGAACTGGTAGCGGTAATGCGGTAATACGGCTCGATGTTGTACTTGGAAAAAAGGTTGTTGACCTGGCGGCGCAGCACCTGCTCCTCCTCGGTGCAGAGGATCGGCATTCCGGACAGCAGACGGACATCCATATGGGCAGGATGCTCGAAGCTGGTAGGATGCTCCTTTGCCAGCTGTGAATCAGCCGGGCAGAACAGCAGAATCCGTTCATCGGTCAGCGCATAGTAGGTGATGGTCGGATCGAGGAAGGCGGTGTGCATGATGCAGACATCCAGCCTGTTGTTGCGAAGCGCCTGTTCGAGGTAGTTGACCCCAACCTGCATCAGCTGGATCTCCACAAACGGATACTGCTTGGCGAAGAGCGGGAGAACACGGGAGACAAAATACAGGCTGGTCCAGTGCGACATGCCGATACGCAGCCTTCCGACGTCCTTGCCGGCAAAGACGTCAAAATCCCGTTTCATCTGGGTGAGCAGGTTTTCATACCGCAACACATAGTCGTAGTATACCTTTCCGGCGTAGGTGAGGGTCAGCGGCGTTTTGGAACGGTCGAACAGCTTGGATCCGAGTGATTTTTCCAGATTGCTCAGATACACGCTCAGCGCCGGCTGTGAAATATAAAGCTGTGCCGCCGCCTTGGAGATGTTCTTGGTCTCCACAATCGTCTTGAAATATTCGGTGTTCTTCAGCATGGTTTCTCTCCTGTCCGCCGTTTCCGCCGTGTGCTGCACGCCCGGGATGTTCAGCGCCGTACGCTCTCGCGCAGGATGGCGTCCGGCCGCTGTTTGACCTCCGGCTTCAGGCAGACGCCGAGGCCGGGACGATCGGGCAGCATTGCCCTGCCCATATGGATTTCCGGCAACACATCAACCAAATCCCGATACCAGGTTGCCAGATTGGCGCGGACCACCTCCATAAAGATGGCATTGCTGCAATGAAAAGCCAGATGCATACCCGCCCACAGCAGCACTGGACCGGTGCAGTCGTGCGGAGCAACGGGAACGCGGTAGCTGTCGGCGAGATCGGCAATCTTTCTCCCCTCGGTCAGTCCGCCGCACCACCCCAGGTCCAGCATCGTGTAGTCGAATACCCCCCGGCTGAGCATCCGGCGGAAGCTCACTGCCCCAGCGAGCGTCTCGCTGCCGCACAGCGGCGTGCGGGTACTGCGGTGCAGGCGATCCAGCGCGTCCTCATCGTCCATCTTGCACAGCGCGTCCTCCGCCCAGAAGACGTCATACCGCTCCAGAGCACGGCAGATCCGAACGGCAGACGGGAGGTTCCAGTAGCTGTGCAGTTCGCACATCACCTCCATGCGGTTTCCGACCGCCTCACGGATCTTCCGAAACGGCTCCAGTCCGCGCTCGAGGTCCTCTCCCGAAATGTCGTTGCCGCCGCTGCTCAGGGCAAACGGATCGAATGGCCAGATTTTCATGACCTGAAACCCCTCATCCAGCAGACTCTTGGCCAGGACGTCTGCCTGATTCATAAAGGCAACCTGATCGTCATAGGGGCCCTGCGGCCGTTCCTCCTGCCGGATCAGCCTGCGTCCGGCGGAGGAAAAGGGGGAGGAGCTTTGTGCATTGTAGCGGTAGCCGGAGCAGGTATTGTACAGCTTAACCTCGCTGCGGCTGGCTCCGCCCAGCGCCTGATACACCGGAATACCGCAGCGCTTGCCAAACAGATCCCAGAGGGCGATATCGACGGCGCTGGCAGCACGGGTCTCCGCCCCGCTGCTGTGGAACCCAAGATAGGGGGTCAGAAGGGTGTGGGAAATAAATTCGATCCGGCGGGAATCCTGCCCCAAAAGCCAGGGGGCGACATCGTGATGGATGGCGGCTTCTACTGCCGCGGCACCCCGCCAGACCTCTCCCAAACCGGTCAGACCGTCGTCCGTTTCTACCTCGACCCAGATCAGATTGGGGAATTCTTCCAATCTTACTGTGCGAATTTTTTCGATGACCGACACTGTTGTCGCCTTCCTTTTTTGATTTTTTTGGGAAGCCTCACGCCGCGCAAGCAATAAATATTGTTTATGACAAATAATATACACTTTTTCTGAAGCAATTGCAATGCCTATTTTTTTCGGTCTTTATTTCGGGTATTTCCGGAAAAATGTTTAATATTTTTATCGATTTAAGCAACAAGCGAAATTATTAGTATAAATTTAAATTTATGGATTACATAAAAAATAAGCATTTTCCTTTTCTCCGGACATGTAGTATAGTCAGAGTTAGGAAGCACGCATGCCGACAAGCAGAACAACCCATCAATGCTCCGTCAGAAAGGATGTTAAAAAATGAAACGGTTCGTCTCATACGCTTTATCACTGATGATGCTGTTGACCCTGTTCGCCTGTGGCAATCAGACAAGCCAGTCCAGTTCATCCGCTGCCGCCTCGTCCTCGCAGGAATCTGCGTCTGCGGAAGCGGTCGAATGGCCCACCGCGAAGAACATCACCCTGCTCTGCGCCGCATCGGCCGGCGGTAACACCGATGCACAGTGCCGCATCTTCGCCGATTATATGAACCGCACCTATCCCGATCACAACTTCGTTGTGGAGAACGACGGCGCCGGCGGCGGCGTAGTTGCCTTCGAGAAGGTCCGCAACGCAGAGCCGGACGGCACCCTGCTGCTGTTCTACCACAACGGCCTCGATATCATGCGCGCGATCGGACGTTATGAATACAGCATGTCCGACTTCACGCTGCTCGGCCAGATGGTTGATCAGCAGAATGCCTACTTCCTGGTGGTTCCTGCCGCTTCTCCGTATCAGACCGTAGAGGATCTGGTCAATGACGCGCTGGCCAACCCCGGCAAGGTCACCTTCGGCGTACAGCTTGCTGCTTCCCGTCAGATGCTGATCGGTAGCTTCCTGGCCGCGACCGGCGCGGACATCACCAATATCGATACCGGCGCTGAGGCGGACACCATCACCCAGCTGCTGGGCAATAACGTCGATTTCTCCTTCATCACCTACAACAACTCCAAGAACTACGCCGAGGCGGGCGACCTGAGAATCCTCGCTTACTGCGGCGATGAGCGCCTGGAGTCTGATCCGGACATCCCCACCATCAAGGAATTCTATCCCGATTTTGAGAACTGCTTCAACATCCCCTTCCTGCTCGGCCCCACCGGCATGGATCCCGCGCTGGCCGAGGCGATCAACGCCTCCTTCAAGGATATGGGCAACGACGAAGCGGTTCAGACCGCCTATGGCAACATGCAGCAGACCTTCGGCTGGTTCGACCTGGAGACCACCCAGAAACAGTTCGAGGAACAGCTGGAAGTCATTGAGGTAGCCGCCAAGGCGCTGGGCTACTAAACGCCGGACAGCGACAGGACGGTAACAAACACATAGAACACAGCAG
>CASEBP010000105.1 GCA_949285275.1 uncultured Oscillospiraceae bacterium
AGCCGAACGGGCCGACCAGAACGTCGGCGATCGGATAGCCGTCCTCGTCGTCGTAGTAGAACTTGCCGTCCTTCTCCTTGATCATCGACTCAAAGGCTTCCTCGACAGAAAGATCATCCGGCGTGCCATTCTCCACCTGATAGGCGAAGGACGTGGCGCTCATGCCCGCGATCATCGACACGGCGAGCAGCGAAGCCAAAAACTTCTTCATGTTGTGTAAATCCTCCTTAATATTAAATCGGTTTCCTGTGAAGCAGAAGGAAAACATCCTCACTGCCAATGCTTGTAAGCAGTATATCACACAGTTTTCCGAATTGCAATAGTCCGGGAAAGGATTTTGTCATCTTTTTGAAAGATTTTTTTATAAATATTACAGTTTTGTAATATATTCAGCCTTTCCCTCCATTTTCTCCCGCCTGCTCCCCCACCGCATCGGAAAGGGCGGCAAACTGTGCAAGGGTCAGCCGTTCGGCCCGCACGGTTGGATCGACACCGGCCGCCGCAAACGCTTCGGCCAGTTTCTCCTTTCCGATACCGGTTGCGGACGACAGGGCGTTGAGGGCGGTTTTGCGCCGCTGGGCAAAGGCGCCTCGCACCAGCGCAAACATCCGATGCTCATCGGCTGGAAAAACCGGCGGGGTTTGGCGCAGGTCGAGCCGGATCACCGCCGAATCGACCTTGGGGGCGGGCATAAAGGATCCGGCCGATACCCCGAAAAGCACCCGCGGCTCGGCATAGTAGGCAATCGCCGCCGAAATCGCACCGCATTCCCGCTCGCCCGGAGCGGCACAAAGCCGTGCCGCCGCCTCCTTCTGTACCATGACGGTGATCGCCTCGATCGGAAGCCGGGATTCCAGCAGCCGCATCAGAATAGGCGTGGTTATATAGTAGGGCAGATTGGCACAGACAACCACCGGCATCCCCGCAAAATGTTCGGCCAGCAGCGCTGCAAGATCGACCTCCATCACATCCCCCAGGACGATCTCGACATTGTCAAACCCGGCCAGCGTTTCAGCGAGGATAGGAGGCAGCCGGGGATCCAACTCGATGCACACCACCCGATCGGCCCGTCTGGCCAGCTCGGCGGTCAGGACTCCAATGCCCGGCCCGATCTCCAGCACTCCCACCCCCGGCGCCGCACCGCCCAGCTCGGCCATCCGCGGACAGACAGAGGGGTTGACCAGAAAATTCTGCCCCATCGCCTTGGAGAAGGTGAAACCGTGCCGCTCAAGCAGAGCACGCAGCCAGGCGCGGTCGGTCAAAGACATGGATTGATTCCTCCCCATCTCCGGCAATCAAATTGCTTCGGCCTCTTGCGCCGGAGAAAATTTTATTTTATGATAGGACAAGCAGAAAAAGGAGGTACCCCGATGGACAGACGTGATAAAATCAACTACTATCTCGACATTGCCGAGGTCGTCGCTGAGCGCGGCACCTGCCTGCGCCGCAACTTCGGCGCGATCATCGTCAAAAACGATCAGATCATCTCTACCGGCTATGTCGGCGCTCCCCGCGGCCGGAAGAACTGCTCGGATCTCGGCTTCTGTACCCGTGAAAAGAACAACATCCCCCGCGGCGAACGGTATGAGCTCTGCCGGTCGGTTCACGCCGAGGCCAATGCGATCATCCACGCCGCCCGCAGTGACATGATCGGTGCCACCCTCTATCTGGTGGGCAAAGAGGTATCGACCGGCGCCTATGTGCAGAACGCCAATGCCTGTGCGATGTGCAAGCGGCAGATTATCAACGCCGGCATCGCCACCGTCATCATCCGAGATTCCCGTGACAGCTTCCGGGTCATCAATGTCTATGACCAGTGGGTCACCCAGGATGAATCGCTTGACCTCGTCACCGGATACTGATCTTCGCAAAGGACGGCGCGCCCGAAAACGGGTGCGCCGTTTTTGTTTTGGATCAGCCCTTCTTCTTATAAAACTTATTCTCGGTCCCTTCCCGCAGCCGGCGCAGATTCTCCCGATGGTTGCTCAGGATGATGCCTGCCAGCACCACCCCCAGCAGCAGCGAAAGCTCATCAATCCGCCCCCGGTAAAGCATCGTACCGAGCAGCAAAAATGGATAGAGGGCAGCGCCGGTCATCGACCCCACCGAGACATAACCAGTAAGCAAAATCAATGGCATCCCCGCCCCAAACAGGACCAGCAAAATCAGCGGATGCAGCGCCGCCACCGCGCCAAAGCCGGTAGCAACCCCCTTGCCGCCTTGAAAATGGAAATAGACCGGGTACATATGGCCAAGCACCGCCGCAATCGCAGCTGCCGAAGCGGCATGCTGGACCTCAAGCCCAAAGAGTGACCCGAGCCACCGGGCGAGGAAAACCGACACCACTCCTTTGAGGACATCCCCCAGGAAGGTCGCCAGCCCCGCGCGGTAGCCGAAGGTCCGCATCATGTTGGTGGTGCCCGCGTTGCCGCTGCCGTGATTACGCACATCGTCGCGGAAGAACAGCCGGGAGATCAGGACAGCGCTGTTGACGCTGCCGATCAGATAGGCCGCGCCCGAGATTCCTATCATGGCGAAGAGCATCTTCATCAGACCTATTCGCTCCTTTTCAGTTTTTCAGGCTCTGCATCGGGGCGGGAATGTAACCGCCGCGCCGAATCAGTCCCTCCGGTGAGAAGCTGCTGACCGGCATCACCGGTCCGCCGCCGAGCAGGCCGCCGAAATTCAGCTCATCCCCCACATGGTAACCGACCGCCGGAATAACCCGGACGGCAGTGGTTTTCTGATTCACCATACCGATCGCCGCCTCATCGGCGATGATCCCCGAGATGACCTCGGCCGTGGTATCACCGGGCAGCATGATCATATCGAGGCCAACCGAGCAGACCGAAGTCATCGCCTCGAGCTTTTCGATGGTCAGCGCACCGCAGCGGGCGGCATCCATCATGCCGGCATCCTCCGAAACCGGGATAAAGGCGCCCGACAGGCCGCCAACCCGTCCCGACGCCATCACACCGCCCTTCTTGACCGCGTCGTTGAGCAGCGCGAGGCAGGCGGTCGTACCGGGTCCACCACAGCGCTGCAGTCCCATCTCCTCAAGGATATGGGCTACCGAATCGCCCACCGC
>CASEBP010000106.1 GCA_949285275.1 uncultured Oscillospiraceae bacterium
AACCAGGCCGAGGGGGGCAAAGCCAGTGAAGTTGGAAACCAGGTTGGAAAGCAGCCATTTCACACCAGCTTCCGAGAAGAAGTTCTGGGCGGAGACAGGCTCATTGGTGGCGGGGTTGATCAGAGAGATTCCGGTGAAGCTGAAGAGTGTGCCGATCACCGCAACAATGATGAACAGATAGCAGAAAAGGATACCGGGAGGCGGAAGCTTGTTACAAACCCGCTCGATGAAGTCTAGGAAACGGTCGATTGCAGTCTTTTTCGGAGCTGCAGCGGTAGTTTTGCTCATAGACGTTCCTCCTTGGTTGAAATGGTGTATTGTCTTCCCGCGCGGCCGGCCACACGGGACAAAGACCAAAATAATGAAAGCAGTTATCTTATGTATAAACTGCACAATCAAAAAAGGAAAAATCTATCTTGAATAGAAATTTTTAAAATAATTTGAAAAATAAAGGAATTAAATCAAAAGGAGCCTCAAACCGGAAGACATTTTCCCTGTTCTAAAAATGTCTATTCTAAGAACAAATCATTTCGAACCGTTTACAGAAATTATAACAGACAAAATTTTGATTGTCTACGAGGCTGGTGTTAAGAAATTATACAGATTTTGAGCAAAGCCGTAAAGACAGAGAGGGGGAGTTCTATCGATTTGTGCAGAATGACGAAGAAACACGCAAAAAACAGGGGACGCCTTTGTAGACGTCCCCTGCAGGGAAAAAACAGGTTAGTTTGCGGTGGTCATCAGGCGATAGAGCAGCTCCGCAGTGAGCTCAAGCTGTTCAATCTTGATGTACTCATCGTTGGTGTGGACCTTGGTCATACCGGTCGCAAGAACGACCGAATCGATGCCGTTGAGGTTGAAGATGTTGGTGTCGCTTCCGCCGCCGGTGCTGGTGATAGTCGGCTCAATTCCCATCGAGCGAACCGCGCCGGCCAGCTCGACAACGAGCGGATGGTCGTCGGGCAGGTGGAACGAGACGTAGTTCGTGACACAACGGCAGTCGAGGGTTGCGCCGTACTCATCGCAGCCGGCCTGCAGGCTGTCAACCATATGCTTGGCCTGGGCGTTGAGCTTGTCGAGGTTGCGGCTGCGGGTTTCGGCCATGATGTAGACGCGGTCGGGGACGATGTTGGTGGCATACTCAGCCTTGAAGATACCGATGTTGGCGGTGGTCTCCTCATCGATCCGCAGCAGCTTCATCTTGGCGACGCCGGCAGCTGCGGCCTGAATCGCCGAAATGCCCTGTTCAGGTGCAATGCCGGCGTGGGCCTTGCGGCCGATGACATCGGCATAGATCTTAATCTGGCCAGGGGCCTGGGTTACGATTTTGCCCACCTCGCCGCTCGAGTCAAGGGCAAGACCATACTTGGCCTTGATGCGGGAATAATCGAGGTTCTTGGCGCCGCGCATGCCGCCCTCCTCTGAGAGGGTGAAGACCACCTCAAAGGTGCGGTGCGGTGTGCCGGATTCCTTGATCGCACGGATCGACTCGATGATCCCCGCGATGCCGGATTTGTCATCGCTGCCCAGGACGGTGTTGCCGCTGCTGTAGATGATGCCGTCCCGGATAACCGGCTTGACCCCGTTGCCGGGCTTGACGGTGTCCATATGGGCGGTATACAGGAGGGTTTCTCCGGGCAGGGTTCCCTCGAAGCGGGCATAGACATTGGCACCGTTGGAATCGATCTTGGTTCCGGCGTCATCGGTCGAAACTTCGCCGCCGAGGGCCTTGAGATCGGCGACAAGCCGTTCGGTCATGGCCTTTTCGTTGCCGGTTTCACTGTCAATCTGTACATATTCCAGGAATAAATCGAGTAAGCGCTGCTTATTGATCATGGGAAACGACCTCCTTTTTCTTCAGAAAAGCGATTACCAGGGGCAGGCAGTATTCTGTCCCTGTCCCCTTTAGCATAACAAAAATCCCGCTGGTGTCAATGAGGAAACAACAAATTTCCTCTTTTTTGGTGCAAATTAACAGGAGACTGGAAATAAGCCCTCCGATATGCTACAATAGGCCCCATGACAGGCCCGACGGGCAGGCAGGAGGAATGGGATGAACAGCGCATGCGCGATCCTGAAAAAAGGGGAAGGCCGGATGCTCAAGGCAGGCGGCATGTGGATTTTTGACAACGAGATCGATCGGATTGACGGGGAGTTTGCCAATGGTGATCTGCTTGAGGTGGCGGATTGGAACGGCTATCCGATGGGCACGGGATTCATCAACCTGCATTCCAAGATCCGCATCCGGATGATGACCCGGCGTCCCGGACAGCCGGTTGATCGGGCGTTTTTACGGGCGCGGCTGGAGGCGGCGTGGGAATACCGCAAGCGTACAGTGGATACGGCCAGCTGCCGGGTTGTATTCGGAGAGGCGGATTTCCTTCCGGGACTGGTGGTGGACAAGTATGCCGACGTTCTGGTGGTGCAGTCGCTGGCTCTTGGCATCGATCGGATGAAGGAGGAAATCGTCGGGCTGCTGCGGGAGATTCTGGCCGCGGACGGGGTAAAGATCCGGGGAGTGTTTGAGCGCAGCGACGCTAAGGTCCGGCTGCAGGAGGGGATGGAACGGTATAAGGGCTTTATCGGCCCCGCCTTCGACACCGATGTAGAGATTGTGGAAAACGGTGTCCGGTATCAGGTTGATATCCTCGATGGTCAGAAGACCGGCTTTTTCCTCGATCAGAAGTACAACCGGCTGGCGGTTCAGCGGCTCTGCCGGGGGATGCGGGTGCTCGACTGCTTCACCCATACCGGTTCCTTCGCGCTCAATGCCGGTATCGGCGGAGCGCGGGAGGTGCTGGGGGTGGACGCCTCTGAACTGGCGGTAGCCCAGGCGGAAAAGAATGCCGCCCTAAACGGCCTGGCTGATCGGGTACATTTTCGCTGTGCCGATGTCTTCGACCTGCTTCCCGCACTGGAGCGGGAGGGAGAACAGTTCGATCTGGTCATTCTTGATCCGCCTGCCTTCACCAAGTCCCGAAGCTCGGTAAAAAACGCCCAGAAAGGATACCGGGAAATCAACCTGCGGGCGATGCATCTGGTGCGGGACAAAGGCTATCTTGCTACCTGTTCCTGTTCCCACTTCATGACCGAGGAACTGTTTGCCCGTACGGTGGGACAGGCGGCGCGGGATGCCCACCGGCGGCTGCGCCAGGTGGAATATCGCACCCAGTCGCCGGATCATCCGATCCTCTGGTCTGCCGATGAGTCCTATTATCTGAAGTTCTTCATCTTCCAGGTGTGCGAAGAACAATAAAAAATGGACGGTCCCGACGATGCGGGGCCGTCCATTTGTTTGAAATTTATGGGCACTTAATCCTCGAGCGGGCGGATCAGATTGCGGTAAAGCCCGCGGAACAGGACAACCGCGATCAGCAGAGAAAACAGTTCGGCGATGGGGAAGGAAAGCCACAGCGCATTGAGCGAGAAGAAGCGGCCGAGCAGGTAGGCGCTGGGCAGCAGCACCAGCAGCTGACGGCAGGCGGACATGGCCAGGCTGTAGCTTCCTTTGCCGAGCGCCTGGAAGGAAGCCGACAGAACGATTGAAACAGCAGCCAGCAGGAAATGGGTACTGATGATCCGCAGGGCCGGGACGCCGATCTCGAGCATATGGTCCGACGCATCGAAGAGGAAGCGGAGAATCCACTCAGGAAGCAGGTTGAAGATGAGCACGCCGGCAGCCATGATCGCCAGGGCGTAGACGATGCCGAGCTGGATGGTGTGAACGATCCGATGGCGGTGCCGTGCGCCGAAG
>CASEBP010000107.1 GCA_949285275.1 uncultured Oscillospiraceae bacterium
AAACGTGCGACCCGGGCCTCCAAGGCGAAGGAGCGGGGGCTGGAGCCGCTGGCGCTGCGCTTTCTGGAGCAGTCCGGCCCCGAGCGTCCGGAACAGCTGGCCGCCCCCTATGTCGACCCTGAAAAGGAGGTCAACACGGTGCAGGAGGCAATTGCCGGCGCGTCGGACATCATCGCCGAGCGCATTTCGGACGATGCGGCGGTGCGCGGCCGGCTGCGGGAGTGGCTGCGGCGGACGGGGGTGATCCGTTCGATCAGCGAACAGACCGAGCCGGGGGTCTATTCGATGTACTACGATTTCACCGAGGCGGCATCACGGATCGCGGGCTACCGGGTGCTGGCGCTCGACCGCGGCGAGCGGGAGGGGGTCCTCAAGGTGTCGGTGGAGTGCGACCCGGACGCAGCCCTTGCTGAGATCGGGACGCTGGTGCTGCAGCCGTCCGGATCGCCGTCGGTGGAAATCGTGCGGGAGGCGGCGCGCGACAGCTGGTCGCGGCTGCTTTTTCCCTCCCTTGAGCGGGAACTTCGTTCGTCGCTGTCGCAGGAGGCCGCCGAGCAGGCGATCCGGGTCTTTGCCCTCAACCTCAAGCCGCTGCTGATGCAGCCTCCCCTCAAGGGACGGACGGTGCTGGGCCTTGACCCGGCTTACCGCACCGGCTGCAAGATCGCGGTGGTCGATCCGACCGGGCGGGTGCTGGACACGGCGGTCGTTTATCCCACCCCTCCTCAGAAAAAGACCGAGGAGGCGGCGGCCAAACTGCGCGCGCTGATCCAGACCCACGGGGTTTCAGCGATTGCGATCGGCAACGGGACCGCATCGAAGGAATCGGAAATTTTTGTGGCTGAGCTGATTCGGACCCTCGACCGGCCGGTGTCCTATATGGTGGTCAGTGAAGCGGGGGCGAGCGTCTATTCGGCGTCGCGGCTCGCCGCTGAGGAGTTCCCTCAGTATGATGTCTCCCTGCGCTCGGCGGTTTCAATCGCCCGGCGGCTGCAGGACCCACTGGCTGAGCTGGTCAAGATCGATCCCAAGGCGATTGGCGTTGGGCAGTATCAGCACGATATGCCCAAAAAGCAGCTGGATACCGCGCTGGGCGGCGTGGTGGAGGACTGTGTCAACACCGTCGGGGTCGACGCCAACACCGCTTCCTTCTCGCTGCTCTCCTATGTGGCGGGGATTGGGCCGGCACTGGCCAAAAACATCGTTGCCTACCGGGAGCAGAACGGGCATTTTACCTCCCGCCGGGCGCTGCTGGAGGTGCCAAAGCTCGGAAAGAAAGCCTTTGAACAGGCGGCCGGCTTTTTGCGGGTGCCGGAAAGCGACAACCCGCTGGACAATACGGCGGTCCACCCCGAAAGCTATGCCGCTTCCCAGCGGCTGCTGGCGCTGTGCGGCTACCGTCCGCAGGATATGCGGGCGGGCGGTCTCGCCGAGCTGCCGGAGCGGGTGTCGGCGCTGGGGGAGGAGAAGGTGGCCGGCGAGTTGGGAATCGGTCTGCCCACCCTGCGCGATATCGTCGGCGAGCTGCTCAAGCCCGGGCGGGATCCCCGCGACGAACTGCCGCCTCCGATGTTGAGAAGCGATCTGCTGACGCTTTCGGACCTCAAGCCCGGTATGGTGCTGGACGGAACGGTACGCAACGTTGTGGATTTCGGGGCGTTTGTCGATATTGGGGTCCACCAGGACGGGCTGGTGCATATCTCCCGTCTCTCCAACCGGTTTGTCCGCCATCCCAGCGAGGTGGTGCGGGTCGGGGAGGTCGTCCGGGTCAAGGTGCTGGAGGTCGACGCTGCCCGCAAGCGGATTTCGCTGACGATGCGGGACCTTTAAACCGGTGGAAAATTTTCTCCATTTATTGACACAAAGCGCTAAAGCGGTTAAGATAGAGGGCAGCGAAGGTTGTCTGAAGAAAAAGGACAACCTCGGGATCCGAACGAGGAGGAAACAGCCATGAAAAAGCCATACTGGAATGAGATGGAGACAGCGCCACTGCATGAGATTCGCGCGATGCAGTCGCTGGGCCTCTCCCGGACGGTGCGCCGGGTGTATGAGAACGTGCCGTTCTACCGCAAGAAGTTTGACGAGATGGGGATCAAGCCGGACGACATCAAGAGCGTCGACGATCTGGTCAAGCTGCCGTTTACTTACAAGCAGGATCTGCGCGACAACTACCCCTACGGGCTGTTTGCGGCGCCGATGGATCAGGTGGTGCGAATCCACGCCTCCTCGGGAACGACCGGCAAGCAGACGGTGGTCGGCTATACCCAGCATGATCTCGACATGTGGGCGGAATGTGCGGCGCGCGCCCTGACCGCTGCCGGAGCCGATTCGAGCGATTTTGTCCACGTTTCCTATGGCTACGGCCTCTTCACCGGCGGTCTTGGCCTGCATGACGGCGCCGGCCGGATCGGTGCGTCGGTTATCCCGGCCTCTACCGGCAACACCAAGCGCCAGCTGCAGATTTTCCGGGATTTCCATTCGACGGTTCTCTGCTGCACCCCCTCCTATGCGCTCTTCCTGGGCGAGGCGCTGCGCGACGCGGGGATCCCGCTGTCCGAGATCTCGCTGAAGTATGGTGTCTTCGGCGCCGAGCCCTGGACCGAGGAGATGCGCCGCCGCATCGAGGAGCTGCTCGGCATCAAGGCGCACGACATCTATGGCCTTTCGGAGGTCATGGGACCGGGTGTTTCCTACGAATGTGGGGCGCAGAAGGGCATGCATATCAACGAGGACTTCTTCATCGCCGAGATCATCGATCCCGATACGGGCGAGGTTCTGCCCGAGGGGGAGACCGGCGAGCTGGTCTTCACCACGATTTCCAAGGAGGCGCTGCCGCTGATCCGGTACCGCACCCGTGACATCACATCGCTGACCCGCGAGCCTTGCCCCTGCGGCCGTACCTTCGTCAAGATGAATAAGATCATGGGCCGCAGCGACGATATGCTGATCATCCGCGGTGTCAACGTCTTCCCGTCGCAGATCGAGTCGGTGCTGCTTGATCTGGGGATGCCGCCCCACTACATGCTGGTGGTTGAGCGCAAAGGTACCCTCGATACCCTCGAAGTGCTGGTCGAGATGGATGGCTCGATGGAATTCGATGCGGTGCGCCTGATCGAGCAGAAGGAGAAGGAGATCCGCCGGGCGGTCGAATCGACGATCGGCATCGCGGCCAAGATCACCCTCGTCTCTCCCAACACCATCGAGCGCAGCGAAGGAAAGTCCAAGCGGGTCGACGACCGCCGCAAGCTGGTATAAGGAGGGACAGGGATGACGGTAACGCAGCTTTCAATCTTTGTGGAGAATCAGCCCGGCCGTCTCGCGGCGGTTACCCGGACCCTTGGGGAGGCTGGAGTGGATATTCAAGCGCTTTCGATCGCCGATACCTCTGAATTTGGGGTGCTTCGGCTGATCGTCAACGCGACCGATCTGGCGGCGCAGGTGCTGCGGGACGCCGGATATCGGGTGACCCTGACCAAGGTGCTGGCCGTTTCGGTCGGCAATACCCCCGGTGGACTGGCCAAAGCGCTGACCGCCCTCGGCGAAGAGGTCATGGTGGAATATTGCTACGCTTTCATCGGCCGCGACCCCAGGAGCGCCTATGTGATCCTGCGGGTGGATGACAATGCGAAGGCCGAGGCGCTGCTGCGTCCCGCCGGTTTCGCGGTGCTGGGCGCCGATGATATCTTCTGAATTTTCAACAGCATCAAAAAAGCGGCCGCGGTGGGTAATCCTCCGCGGCCGCGCTGTACTGCCGGAAAACGGAAACAATGCTAGGCCGCCTGAGGAAGACGCTGCGGGCCGGAGGGCGGCAGCGGACGGCGGGGACGCCGCCGGGCGCAGGATGCCGCACTGCTGTGCCGGGCGCAGGATACGCCGGTCACCGCCAGCAGGGCGGGACTAACCATTGCCACCACGAAGAGCAGCAGACTGCGCAGACCGCAGCGTACGGTGTTGGCCCGCAGGGCAGCGGGGTCCTCAGCCGAGAGGATGACCGAATCGAGCGGCACCGAGACCGTGCGGGGGGAAGAGGAACTGGCGGAGATGACGACAGTGTCGCCCGCCAGATAGGCAGGAACGGCGCTGGATAGGCCGGAAAGCTCGGGCAGATCAACGCGCGGTTCGATCCGGTAGGACACGGCGAACTGACGGCCGACCGCCCGGGCGGAAAATTCGCAGATGGCGGGCAGAGAAGCACCAACGGCCAGCGAAAGGGCAGCCGAAAGGGCGAGCAGAATCGTGGAGAGCGACACATGTTGTTGTTTCATCGATGAATTCCTCCCATTTGACCAAAGGGGAACGATTGTTCTTCCCGCTGACCTTATCATATCAGAACAGTTGTTCTTTTTCAAGAGGTTTTGCAAAAAAAGAGAACAAACATTCTTAATCTGCCTCTTCAGGTGAATCGAAGACCGTTTCGATAATCCGGTCGCAGCCGGGCGGGGAATAGCGCCAACGGCTGATGTGGCGTGCCGTTTCCCGGTAGATGAAGGGAGCGGGTGCGGGAGCGGCAGCAAAGCACTCGATGAGAATCAGTTTGACCTTCATCCGCGACGGGATCAGGCTTTTGATGTAGACGCTCGCCGTCTGGCCGCACTGGGCAAGGCCCTTGGGCTCAGCGAGTCCCGCGAGATTGGGGGTCAGCTCGATGAAGATGCCGTATGGCTCAACCGAGCGGACGATCCCAGCCACCGTCTCCCCGGGGGAGAAGAGGGCGGCATTTTCCAGCCAGCTGCCGAGCAGCTCCTTGTGGGTCAGTGAGATTCTCCCCATTGCATCCCGCCCCCGGACCACTGCGCGGATCCGCTGTCCCACCGTGAAGCGGTCGCGCGGATGGGAGATGCGGGAAACCGAGATGGCGTCGATCGGAAGCAGCGATGAAACTCCGCAGCCGATATCGGCAAAAGCGCCGAACGGTTCGAGATGGGTGATTTGTGCATCGATGACGTCACCCGGCGTCAGATGGGACAGCGATTCACACAGGCAGCGTTCCTGTGCGGCCCGGCGGGAGAGAACAGGCAGCACCTCGCCGTCCCGGGTTTCGAAGCCGGTCACGGTGAAACAGACCGGCTTGTTAACCCGGGAAATCATCGCGATATCGCGGGTTTTTCCCTCGCGGACGCCAAGCGCCCCCTCCTCCCGCGGGATGATTCCCCGCAGCCCGCCGCCCAGATCGACGATGAGATTGTGGGCGGCGTCGCAGACCATCGCCTTCCCTTCGAGGATATCCTGGGATTTGGCCGCTTCGGCGAGGGCCGAAAGGCTGGCGGTACGCAGACGGTTCTGGTCGGTGCCGAGCCGGTATCCCTCGGGATAAAATTCCATTTGTTCTGCCCCCTTTTTTGACGCGGCAGTCGGACTGCCGCTATCATTCCTATGCCTGCCGGACGGGGGATAGACCAGCTGTGTGGCGGCAAAGGCGGGACCGGTGGCTCTTTTTTCTCGCCAACCGATTGATGGATCGGCGGTTTTGTAGTAAAATCGTATCGTGGACAAACAAAAGACAGGAGGAATCGGCCGCATGTATTCCAAATTTGAAAGCCCCTTCTCAACCCGCTATGCGAGCGATGAGATGCAGTACCTCTTCTCGGCGGACATGAAGTTCCGCACCTGGAGAAAGCTTTGGATTGCGCTGGCCCGCGCTGAACGCGCTGAGGGGCTGGACATCTCGGAGGAGCAGATCGCCGAGCTGGAGGCCCACGCTCAGGATATCAACTATGACGTCGCAGAGGCCCGGGAGCGGGAGGTGCGCCACGATGTCATGAGCCATGTCTATGCCTATGGAGTGCAGTGCCCCAAGGCCAAGGGGATTATCCATCTCGGTGCGACCAGCTGCTATGTTGGGGATAACACCGATATCATCATCATGCGGGAGGCACTGCGGCTGATCCGCCGCAAGGTGATCAATGTGCTGGCGTTGCTCGCCCGGTTTGCCGAAGAGCATAAAAATCAGCCGGCGCTGGCCTATACCCACCTGCAGCCGGCCCAGCTGACGACGGTGGGCAAGCGTGCGACGCTGTGGATGAATGAATTTCTGATGGACCTTGAGGAGATCGACCACCGGATCGCCAATCTGCGCCTGCGCGGCGCCAAGGGGACGACCGGAACCCAGGCCAGCTTTTACGAGCTGTTCGGCGGGGATTCTGAGAAGGTCAAGCGGATGGAGAAGCGGATCGCTGCCGAAATGGGTTTTGATGCGGTGGTCCCGGTCTGCGGACAGACCTATTCCCGCAAGGTCGACGCCCAGGTGCTCGATGTGCTGTCCGGGATTGCCCAGTCGGCGTCGAAGTTTGGCAACGATATGCGGCTGCTTCAGAACTTCAAGGAGATGGAGGAGCCGTTTGAAACCCATCAGATCGGATCGAGCGCGATGCCCTACAAGCGCAACCCGATGCGCTGTGAGCGGATCTGCGCGCTGGCCCGCTATGTCATCGCCGACAGCGTCAATCCCGCGCTGACCGCCTCGGTGCAGTGGTTTGAGCGGACGCTCGACGATTCGGCCAACAAGCGGATCGCAGTCAGCGAGGCGTTCCTCGCGGTGGACGCGATTCTGCAGATCATGCTCAACGTCTGCGACGGGCTGGTCGTCTACCCGAAGGTCATCGAGGCGCGGGTGATGGCCGAGCTGCCGTTTATGGCGACCGAAAATATCATGATGCGGGCCGTCAAGAAGGGCGGAGACCGGCAGGAGCTGCACGAACGGCTCCGGCAGCATTCGCTGGCCGCAGCCCGGGTTGTCAAGGAGGAGGGCGGGAAGAACGACCTGCTCGACCGGATTGCTGCCGACCCCTCCTTTGGGCTGAGCCGCGAAGAGCTTTCCGAGATTATGCACCCGGCCCTTTTCATCGGGCGGGCGCCGGAACAGGTCAGCGAGTTTTTGGCGCAGGAGATTGAGCCGCTGCTCGCGCAGAACCGGGAGATTCTGGGCGAAAAGGCGCAGCTGCGGGTTTGACCGCGGTGCGGTGGCGCCCGGCGGCGGGCCGATTCTTTCGTTGACATTCCTCTGCAATTCCCCTATAATATAGGGTACTGATGTCGAGTGGACGCCGCGCTTTTGACCGCTGTCCCCCGCTGCGGGGCAGCGGTTTTGAGCGCCGCTTTCCTGTTGAGGGGAGGACGCTCGGCGAAAACACAAACTGGAGGCAAGACTGTGAAAAAGGTTGGAAAACCCGTTTTTTTCCTCATCGTACTGCTGATCGCGGCGATGGGCTATCTGACCGTCGCCGGGGTGAGCGTTGTCTACGGCGACAGCACCAACCGTGTGATCAAGGGCATCGACGATGTGCGCTGGGGAATTGATATCCGGGGCGGCGTCGACGTCACCTTCTCCCCACCCGAGGGCGTGACAGCGACCGAGGAGGAGATGAATGCTGCCGAGTCGATTATTCAGGTGCGTCTGATCAGCCAGAATATCACCGACAGTGAGGTGTACACCGATCACGATAAGAACCGGATCATCGTGCGCTTCCCCTGGAAGGCGGATGAGACCGAATTCAACCCCGAGCAGGCGATTGCCGAGCTGGGCGCGATGGCTAACCTGACCTTCCGGGAGGGGGCCAACGTCGATCTGGAGGGCAAGCCGACCGGGGATACCCTCGAGAAGGTCGTGCTGGAAGGCCGGGACATCGAATCGGCGACGGCGGTCTACAGTACTGCGAACAACTCGAGCACCCCCACCTATGGGGTGGAGCTCAAGCTCAAGGAATCGGGAAAAGAGAAGTTCGCCGAAGCGACTGAGCGGCTGATCGGTCAGCCCATCTCGATTTGGATGGATGATACGCTGATTTCCGCGCCGACCGTGGAGAGCAAGATCAGCGACGGCGTGGCCCAGATCACCGGCAACTTCACCGCCGAAGAGGCGACCAGGCTGGCCAACCAGATCAATGCCGGCGCCCTTCCGTTTGCGCTGGTGACCGAAAATTACAACACCATTTCGCCGACCCTCGGCGCGGGGGCCAAGGATGCGATGATGCTCGCGGGCGCGATTGCTTTTGCCGTCGTTGCCGTTATCATGCTGGCCTGCTACCGGCTGCCCGGCTTTGTCGCGATCATCGCACTGGCCGGCCAGGTGATTCTGATGATTGCGTCGATCACCGGGTTCTTCTCGGTCTTCCCGTCCTTCACCCTGACCCTTCCCGGCATCGCCGGTATCATCCTGGCGATCGGATTTGGCGTCGATGCGAATATCATCACCGCCGAGCGGATCAAGGAGGAACTGGCCAACGGCCGTTCGATTGATTCGGCGATCGATGCCGGCTTCAAACGGGCCTTCTCGGCGATTTTGGACGGCAATGTGACGGTCATTATCGTTGCGATCATCCTGATGGGCTCCTTCGGGCCGCCTGACAGCCTGTTTGCCCGGATTCTTTCGCCGCTCTTCATGATGTTCGGAACCTCCGCCGCCGGAACGATCTATTCGTTCGGCTATACGCTGTTGATCGGCGTCATCCTCAACCTGCTGATGGGCGTTCTTGCCTCGCGGCTGATGCTGAAATCGATCTCCCGGCAGAGCTGGGCGCGGAATGCTGCGCTGTACGGAGGGAAAAACTGATGAAAAAGTGGAATATCGATTTTTTTGGACACCGTAAAATCTATTTTTCTCTGTCGCTTGCGCTGATCGCCGCGATGCTGATCTGCCTGGTGCTGTTCGGGGTTTCGCTTGATATCCAGTTCAAGGGCGGCGCGCTGCTGACCTATTCCTACACCGGGGATCTCGACACCAGCGCCTTCCGGGCGGCGGCCGAGGAGGTGCTCGGACAGAGCATCTCGGTGCAGGAGTCGACCGATATCGCAACCGGCACCTACAATGTTATCCTGTCGCTGCCAACCAGCGAGGGGATTGACGCCGACCGCCAGGCCGAACTGGCCGAGGCACTGAGCGGGCAGTTTTCCGCCAATGAGATCCAGACCTCGTCGATCAGTGTCGTTAACCCCACCATCGGCGGGGAGTTCCTGGCCAAGTGCCTGGTGGCGATCGCTTTTGCGGCGCTGCTGATGGTGCTGTATGTCAGCTTCCGGTTTCGCAAAATCGGCGGCTGGTCGGCCGGCGTGACGGCGGTTATTGCGCTGTTCCATGACCTGCTGATGGTCTTCGCGGTCTTTGTTATCGGACGGATCGCCCTCAACGCCAACTTCATTGCGGTTTGTCTGACCATCCTCGGTTACTCGCTCAACGACACCATCGTCATCTACGACCGGATCCGCGAGAATCGCCGGATCTACGGCACGGCTATGCCGGTGGAGGAGCTGGTCAACCTGAGCCTCAACCAGTCGATGACCCGTTCGCTGCTGACGAGCATCACGACGGTATCGGCGATGGTGGTGGTTTCGATCATTGCGCTGCTCTACAACGTCGACACAATCCTGTCCTTCTCCTTCCCGATGATCATCGGAATGGTGTCCGGCTGCTATTCGTCGGTCTGCATCGCTCCGGCGCTCTGGACGATGTGGCAGAAGAAAAAGATGGCGGCGTAACGCAACCAAACGGCGGCCCTCGGAGAAGGATGATACTCCGGGGGCGGCCGTTTTTGTATTGGCCTGGAATGACAGGAAGGAGGGATTTCATGCAGGCGGGAGTATCGACATCCTGTCTGTTTCCGATGCTGTTGGAGGAAGCTCTCGACCATCTTCTCGCACTGGGGGTGCGGACGGTCGAGGTGTTTCTGAATACCGAGAGCGAACGGGTTCCGGCCTTTGCGCGGCTGCTGCGTGAAAAAGCGGACGCTGCGGGCGCCCGGATCGTCTCGGTTCATCCCTATTCATCGGAGTATGAGGGAATCCGATTCTTCACCAAATATCCCCGCCGCTTTGCTGACTCGGTGGAGGATTACCGCCGCTACTTCGAATTCTGCAATATCGTTGGAGCGGATATTTTGGTCTTTCACGGGCTGCGGGACTTTATCCCCGCCGAGCGGTCCCTCTATTTTGAGCGCTTCGCTGCGCTGATGGAGGCTGGCCGGGCCTATGGGGTGGAGGTTTGTCAGGAGAACGTGGCGCGGTTCCACGCCGGACGGTCCGATTTTCTGGCCGACATGATCCGTGTGATTCCGGACGTCGGGTTGGCCATCGATCTCAAGCAGGCGGTCCGGGCGGGGGAGGATCCCATCGCTATGCTCGAGCTGGCAGGGAGCAACCTGCGCCACATCCATGCGAGCGACCACGATCCCTCCCACGACTGTCTTGCACCGGGGGCGGGATGCTTCGATTTTGCACAGATGGCCCGCGCCCTCGAGCAAATCGGCTACCGGGGACGGATCATTATTGAGCTTTACCGGAGCAACTACTGCAGGGAAGAGGAGCTGATTCGCAGCTGCCGCCTTCTCGAGGGGCTTTGATCCAATGCGATGCACCCAAAACCAAAACCGGTCCGACCGGAAAGGAGGTCCACAATGAAGTGTCCGTTTTGTTCCTATGGGGAAAGTAAAGTGGTTGACTCCCGTCCGGCAGACGACGGGGAGCGGATTCGCCGCCGCCGCGAGTGCCTCAAGTGCCAGCGCCGGTTCACCACCTATGAGGCGGTGGAGACGGTGCCGCTGATGGTTCTCAAAAAAGATGGCTCCATCGAAGGCTTCGACCGAAATAAACTGATGAACAGTATGCTGCGGGCCTGCGAAAAGCGGCAGGTGTCCCTCGCGCAGATCGAGCGGGCGGTCGATGAGATCGAAGCTTCGCTGCAGAACTCGATGGCCAGGGAATGCCCCAGCAGCCGGATCGGCGAGATGGCGATGGAACAGCTCAAGCAGATTGACGAAGCGGCCTATGTCCGGTTTGCCTCGGTCTACCGGCAGTTTAAGGATATTGGTTCTTTTATGGAGGAGCTGAAAAACCTTCTCTCCCACGGGGAAGGGCAGGACCCTTCCCGGCGGCAGGATTAAAAGAGGTTGGACAGCTTGGCGGATTGCAGCTCGTGCAGCTGGTCCAGGTGGGTATCCAGCTGGGCGAGGGCAGCCAGCAGCTGCGGGTCGTCCCCCGCGGCTGCCCAGACCGGAAGGGATGCGATAACCGTTTCGATCGGTTCGCAGTTGGTGTGTCCCGAGAGGGCGATCAGGAAGCTCCGCCGGTTCTGCCAGCTCTGCAGCAGCTGCTCCAGGGCGTAGCTGCGGCCGTCAGGGTTGTCCAGGCGGATTGCCTCCTGCAGGGCATCGGTTCGGGCGGACAGCTCCTCACTCGCCGCGGTGAGACGGCGGGACAGCAGGGTGCAGCCGACCGACAGCAGCAGCAGCAGTACCAATGCGATGTAGGCTCGTTTCACCGCAGTCCCTCCTTTTTGACAATATGCAGTTGGGCGGCCCGGTTGCAGCTGAGCAGAAAAATTTCCCCGATTTCGAGGCCCCGTTCCTGCAGCAGCCGGTTGAGCCGCTCCTCGGTGAGGTTGCAGTAGCGCAGGGCCTGCCGGTCGAGCTGGCCGTCCGACACAACGATAACCGGCGGCGCTTCACAGGCGGGCGGCGTGATACCCAGCATCGACAGATCCTGGTTGGTCGCAGGTCGATTTTGAAACTTCGGATAGACCGAGAGGCTGCCGTTGGTTTCGACAATGGCGAACAGTACCTCGGAAATGTCGAAGCTTCCCGCGGTACGCAGCATCTCCATCAGGTCGTCGATCGACCAGCGCAGCGCCCGCAGCTCCTTTTGATCCACCGTACCGTCCCGGATGACACAGCGGGGATGCCCGATCATGATGCCGCGGATGATCCGGCTTTTGAGCAGGATGGCCGAGAACAGCACCTCGAGACAGGCAAGCAGTGCAATGGATAGTACGCCGTTGAGTATCGGGGAGCCGGGATTTTCGATTGGGATTGCCGCGATGTTGGAAATCATAATGGTTGTTACCAGTTCGGCGGGCTGCAGTTCTCCGATCTGCCGTTTTCCCATGAAACGCAGCGCGCAGGTGACGGCGAAAAAGAGAAACAGCGTTCTCCATACGGTGATCAGCATGAAACCGCTCCTTTTGGGCAGCCCGCGGACCAAAACAGCGGGCCGTTTACCGGTAGCTTTCCCGAAATTTTTTGATTTCATCCCTGTATTTGCGGCTGCAAGGCGCATACTATGGTTGACCGGCGCGGCAGTCCATAAAAAATTTTGAACCAGAAAAGGGGTTATCTTTTTTTGCTGCGGCTCTTTTCCGGCCGGGGCGCTTGCAGGTTGGAAAGAAAAGAACCCTTTGCCTGCGTGCGGACTATTTGCCGCTCCTAAACCGCCGCTGCCGGCTCATTCTAACAGAGGGAATCCGCAGAGGATTTCCCGAAGAATGAGGATAAAGGAGGTAGCGTCATGAGAAGGGCCTATCGAATTTCGGTGGCGGTTCTCTCGCTTTTTTTGAGCGGGGTTCTGGTGCTGGTGTCGGTATTGGGCGCCCTTTTGCCCGACCACTACTATGTGGCGCAGGGACAGCGTCTGATCTTGCCCGGCCTTTGGGGGATCCGCGCGCAGGGCTGGGCCGACCGGATGCCGGATGAGCTGCTCTGCCGGGCGGGGAACCGTTATTCCACCACCCTGTCGCTGTTGGGAGGACCCGTCATCAAAACGGTCAGCGTACAGGTCGTCGAACGGGAGATGGTGATACCGGCCGGAACCCCGTTTGGTATCAAGATGTTCACCGAAGGGGTGATGGTCGTCGGCATGAGCGACCTGGATCTCAACGGCAAAGCGGTCAATCCTGCCAAGCAGGCCGGCATCAAGACCGGAGACGTCATCCTTTCGATCGAAGGACAAAAGGTTGAATCCAATGAACAGGTGGGGGAAATCGTCAGTGCGTCGGGCGGCCGGCCGCTGGAGGTATGTTTTCTGCGGGGAGGAACCGAGCATGTCGTCTCGATGACCCCGGCAGTCTCCCCGACCGACGGAAGCTATAAAGCGGGCATCTGGGTGCGGGATTCCTCCGCGGGGATCGGCACGATGACCTATTATGATCCCCAGACCCGCATCTTTGCCGGGTTGGGCCATGCGGTCTGCGACGTCGACACCGGCGGCGTCATGCCGCTGGCAACCGGCGAAGCGGTGGAGGTGACTATCACCGGGGTCAACAAGGGCAGCAGCGGTTTTCCCGGGGAGCTGCGCGGGGTCTTTGGCTCCGGGCAGGTGATTGGGACGCTGATTCACAACGATGAGACCGGCATCTATGGACAGTGCAGCTATTCGCCCGCCCTCAATGAGCCGGTTCCACTGGCCCTGCAGAGCGAAGTCCATCCTGGTCCCGCTGTCATTTACACGACGGTGGAGGGCAAAACCCCCCGTTCCTACCAGATTGAGATCGAACGGGTCTCGGTGTCAGGGGCTAACCTGACCAAGAATATGGTGATCCGGGTAACCGACGAGAAGCTGCTTTCGCTGACCGGCGGGATTGTGCAGGGGATGAGCGGATCCCCCATTCTGCAGGACGGCAAGCTGGTGGGAGCGGTGACCCATGTCTTTGTCAACGATCCGACCCGGGGTTACGGCATCTTTGCACAGAACATGAAATGTGAGGCAACCGCGGGGAATGCGGCGGAAAAGCAGGCCGCATAAGGAATTCTGACGGAATGAACGTGAATAGAAAAAATTTCCAGAAAGTCTTGCGTCTTATGGAAAAATATGGTATTCTATGGATGGCAAATGACACAACAACGCAAGGAGGCAACGACAATGGGGGAAACGGTAAAGGTATTGGTTGCGGCGGATGATCAGGAACTTTGCAGCCAGATCTCGGCTCAGCTGAGCAACTTCGGGTATGAGGCATTCTTCGTCCCGCGTGACGGCGCCAGAGCGGTGGAGGCAATTGTGGCGCAGAATCCCGCTGTGGCGATTATCGATGCGGTGATGCCGCACCTCGATGCACTTGGCGTGATGAAGCAGGTCCGGGAACGGGCAGCACAGAATACCACTCAGTTTATGGTAATGATCAACTATGAAAACGGCATCATTGAGCGGGAGCTTCTGGCTGCCGGGGCGGTTTACTATTTTGTCCGTCCCTTCGACGTGGAGATGCTCGCCGACCGGGTGGTCCGGTTCTCCGGGCGCAAGCGGGGAGACAACGTTTCCCGGCTCGCCGACGCCCGTCGGGGACCGAATCTCGAGGTGATCATCACCGATATCATCCATCAGATTGGCGTACCCGCCCACATCAAGGGCTATCATTATCTGCGGGAAGCCATTATGATGGCGGTCAACGATCCCGAGATCATCAATTCCGTGACCAAGCAGCTGTATCCCGCCGTTGCCAAACGGTTTTCCACTACCTCGTCCCGGGTTGAGCGGGCGATCCGCCACGCGATTGAGGTCGCATGGGACCGGGGCGACGTCGATGTGCTGACCTCCTATTTCGGATACACCATCCACAATACCAAAGGCAAACCCACCAACAGTGAATTTATCGCGATGATCAGTGATAAGCTCCGGCTCCGGCTCAAGCAGGAGAACAACTTCTGATTTCGCCTGGAACCGTAACCTGTCAAGCGAAAACGGCGCCGCAAACCGATTGGTTTGCGGCGCCGTGGGTTTTGTGTGTGCCGGTTATTTTCCACAGCAGTGTTTATATTTTTTTCCGCTGCCGCAGGGGCAGGGAGCATTGCGTCCGACCTTTTTGACGGTGCGCGGCGCCTGTTTTCCGGCCGTATTCGGGCGCGGCTCGGTGGGTTTGGCGACCTGCTCACGCTGGATTGGCGCCTCTACCCTGATTCGCAGGGTCAGCAGCATCCGGACGGTGTCCTCCCGGATCGATTGAACCATTCCGTCGTACATCTCAGAGCCCTCGACCCGGTATTCGACCACCGGATCCCGCTGGCCGTAGCCCCGCAGATAGATGCCGCGGCGCAGTTCATCCATCGCATCGATGTGGTCCATCCAGTGCAGGTCGACATTTCGCAGCAGCACCATCCGTTCGACGTCGCGGGTGAGACGGGAACCCCATTCCGCCTCGCGGGCGGCATAGAGCTTGTGGGCACGCTGCTGCAGCTCCTGGCGGATGCCATCCCGGCCGAGCCGGTCGCAGTCGCCGATCGAATACTGCAGGTCGTTCGGCCCGAGCACCCAGCCGAGCAGATAATCGCGCAGGCCATTGAGGTTCCAGTTCTCCTTGTCGTCGTCTGCGCCGAGATAGAGGTTGACCGCGTCGTCGATGACGCCGTCAAACATCTTCTGGATAATGTCCTGCAGGTCCTCGCCGTTGATGACCGCCATCCGCTGGGAGTAGATCATCTCGCGCTGGCGGTTCATAACGTCGTCGAACTGCAGCACGTTTTTGCGGATCGAGAAGTTGCGGCCCTCCACCTTTGCCTGGGCCGACTGGATGGTCGAGGAGAGAAACTTCGCTTCAATGGGGGTGTTCTCATCGACCTTGAATGCATCCATCATATGCTGGATCCGGTCGCCGCCGAACAG
>CASEBP010000108.1 GCA_949285275.1 uncultured Oscillospiraceae bacterium
ACTCGAAATCGAGTAATCCCTGATGAGGGGACCGTGGGTTCGAATCCCACCGCTTCCGCCACTAGGCAAGGGCCTGGAGCCAATTCGCGCTCCGGGCCTTTCCTTTTTCCCAATTTGCGCCCGCATCCAGCCGATCGAAACTGGCCGGCTTTCCCAAACAAAAAGATACCAGCCAGAGGTTGGTATCTTTTCTGTTTGGCGGCAAGAATGTGGAGATGAAAACAGGGCGGCGTGCCGCAGCACGCAAGCAGGCCGCCGGTGACAGCCTGCCTGGCCCGCAGGCAGAATCCCACCGCTTCCGCCACTAGGCAAGGGCCTGGGGCCAATTCGCGCTCCTATCCCTTGCCTTTTTTCAGCTCGGTGGGCCGGGGTGGGCCGTCCGGATGTTCACCAGATCTCCGGTTTGCAGTCGGGCGGGAGCGGATTGGGGTAGCTTTCCCCGTCGAGATCCTCCAGCCACGCCTGATGCGCCGCTTCCACCAACGCAGGATCGGTCAGAAAATCCACCGCCGTGCTGGCCAGAACTTTTGCCGCCAGCCGCATCCCTTTGTGGCAGACGGAGGATTTTCCCTGCGCTGTCTCCTGCCAGGTGTGCACCGGCGTTCCGGCGGCGTAGCAGGCCGCCCAGAATAGGCTGGTGGGGCAAACCCAGCTGACATCCCCCACGTCGTTGGACCCGCGCACAATCATATTGGTCTTCGCGCGGAAGTTAAAGATCGGCATCTCAAGGGCCTCACGGGCTTCCTTCGGATCAAACAGCATTTTGAGCTGGCGGGGCAGATTCTGGGCGTCCCGCTCCGGGATAACCTTCCGGAACCGGCGGGCGTACTCCAGTTCCTCCTCGGTGTAATCCACCGGCAGGAAGGCGTCGAGATTTTCGGTGAGCCGTTCGTTGATGACCCGATTTGCAATGGTGTTGGAATAAGCGGCCACCTGCCGGATGGTCACCTCCGTTTCACTCATCATTGCGGCCCCCTTGGCGATCCGGGCCAGCCGGTCATACAGCTCTTTGACCTGGGAGACGGTCGGCGCCCGCATCGCATAGAGCACCTGTGCCTCCGGCTGCACAACATTGGGGGAGGTTCCGCCCGCGTTGATATAGGCATAATGAATCTTCGCTTCGTCAATCATATGCTCACGCATGTAGTTGGCACCAACGCTCATCAGCTCGACTGCATCCAGCGCCGAACGCCCCAGATGGGGAGCGCCTGCCGCATGGGCAGACTGTCCATAAAATGTATAGAGTACCCGGAAGTTGGCCAGTGAGCCTCCCTCGTCCACCTGATTCCAGCAGCTCGGGTGCCAGGACAGCGCAATATCCACATCGTCAAACAGGCCATCCCGCACCAAGAAGGCCTTTCCGCCGGCATTTTCCTCCGCCGGGCAGCCATAAAACCGAACCGTTCCGGGCAGATGATTCTCCTCCATGAAGTCCTTGAGCGCCGCCACCGCCGCCGCCGAAGCAGCGCCAAGGGTATTGTGGCCGCAGCCGTGACCATTGTCACAGCCCTCGACAGGCCGGTGCTCGGTATAGTCCGCCTGCTGCGAGAGCCCCGAAAGGGCGTCAAATTCTCCCATAATTCCGATGACAGGCTTTCCGCTGCCATATTCGGCGATCAGTGCCGTCTCCTCTCCGGCCAGGTTGGTCCGCACCCGAAATCCCAGCTGCTCCATTACCCGCGCGTGAGCCGCCGAGGAGCGGTATTCGGCAAAACGGGTTTCGGCGTATCCCCAGATCTCATCGTTCAGCTGTTCAAACAGCTCTTTTCTTGCTTCCACCAGTTCGCTGATCCGATCTCGATGTGCCATATCGTCTCCTCCTTGTTTTTCACCCCGCTGAGGGCCATATTTTTCTTTATTATATAGCCCGCGCCGGGGGGAATGCAATCGCAGAAGGTCTCCGTGTGAAAAGAAAATCTTCCCCCGGTGCAGGCGCTCCGTTCCCTCTTCGTGCCTTTCAAAGGCTCCCTGCAAAAGGGCGGCCGTTTGTCCTGTGATATCGCGCCTTCCCCCTTGCTTTTTTGGGCGGGTTGAGGTATCGTAGTATTTAGTTAGCGATAGCTAACTAAATACTACGCTTTCCGGAGGTCCGCATGGGAATTCTAACACTCCTTTTCCATAACACCCGCAAACCGGAAGGTTTGCTGGGCAGGTGGATGGTCAGCAGTATGAATCACGCCCACGCAGCCATTGCGGATTGGGGCATGTGTCACCTGCCCAAAACGGACCCGGTTGAGATTGCCGAGCTGGGCTGCGGCGGCGGACGCAACGTCAGGCAGCTTCTTCGAAGATACCCGGCGGCAAGGATAACCGCTCTGGATTACTCGGCAATCTCGGTGGAAAAGACAAAACGGGTCAACCGGCGGGATATACAAAACGGACGATGCCATGTCGTTCAGGGGGATGTCGCCCGAATGCCCTTTGAAGATGAACGGTTTGATCTGGCGACCGCATTTGAGACGGTATACTTCTGGCCCGGTCCGGGCGAAAGCTTTCGGGAGGTATATCGAATTCTGAAGCCAGGCGGGGTATTTCTGATCGTAAACGAGTCGGACGGTGCAAACCCTCATGATAACAAATGGCTTTCCGTTATCGATGGGCTGCGAATCTTCAACAAGGAACAACTTTCCGCCCTTCTCACCGAAGCCGGATTTTCTCAGGTCACGGTGGATCACGACCTGAAGGCCCATCGGCTTTGTCTGTTGGCGGTTCGCAGCAAGCCGTGCTTCGGCGCAACCGGATCTTTACCAAAGGCGCTTTGCTCCGCAGGCGCCGGCTCTGAGCCGGGTCAAAGGGGAAACTCCCTGGGTGATTTGGAGCGATCCGGCTTTTGAGGCGCCATTGCCCAGAATATGGCGTTCATCAGGACAACGACCAGAAGGACCGCTGTCATTGCCACCCAAAAGCCCATATCAATTCCCCACAACGAAGCGGTTCCAAACAGGCCGATCCAAACCATCGTCCAATTCATAACAACACCTTCCTTCTTCAGAGCAGCTCGCCGTAGTGCCGTACATA
>CASEBP010000109.1 GCA_949285275.1 uncultured Oscillospiraceae bacterium
CACTGGTATACGGACCGGGCGGCGAGGAGGCACTTGACCTGCAGTAGGCGGGAATTGGCAACGAGCTGCTTCCGGTGGATACGTCTAGCATTGCATCCCCTCAGATGGCCGCGATTCCGGTGACCCACCGGAAGCTGAGCCGCTCCTTCCATGTGATTACCGCGCACACGGCCGATACGCCCGATGGCCTGCCGGAGGACTTTGACCGATTGGCAGGGCTGGATGGTACGTTGATTTTTCTGATGGGGCTGCGGCAGCTTCCGCGGCTCTGCCAGCGGCTGATTGCATCGGGAAAACCTGCCGATACCCCTGCAGCGGTGGTTGGAAAAACGGCGCTGCGCGATACGCTGGCCGGGCTGCCCGGTCGGGCGGAGGGCTTCCCCGGACCGGCGGTGATTGTGGTCGGTCCGGTGGCGGCGCTTGATCTGACCTCCCGGGAGACCCGGCCGCTCGACGGCCTGCGGGTAGGGCTGACCGGTACAGCGCATTTTCAACAGCGGGTGAGCGCAGAGCTCCGACGGCTGGGCGCTGAACCGCTGTCCCTCCAGACCAGCCGGGTGGAGCCGGCCTGTACCGCCACACAGCTGCGGGAGACCCTCGAACAGGGATGGGACTGGATTGCATTGAGCAGTCCCAATGGGGTGCGCCAGTTCTTCTCGCTGCTGCGGGAGGGGAGATATGATCTGCGGCGGCTTGCACCGGTCCGGTTTGCAGTTATCGGCCCCGGGACGGCCCGGGCACTTGAGGAGCAGGGCTTCTTTTTTGACCTGATGCCGGAGGTTTACGATACGGCCTCGCTCGGTGCGGCGCTGGCGGAACGCTGTGAAGGAGGCCGGGTGCTGCTGGCGGGTGCTGAGAACGCCAGTGATACGCCGCGGCAGCTGCTGACCGAACGGGGGATTTGTTGCCTGCGCTTTTCACTCTACCGCCTGGCGGTCGGGGCGCCGCGGGCGGACGATGCCGACTGGCTGGTGTTTGGCAGTGCCGGCGGAGTGGAAAACTACTGCCAGGCGGGTGGAGACCTGAAAGGCAGGGCGGTTTGCTGTATTGGGGCGGTCACCGCCCGGAGGGCCCGGGAACGGGGGGCAGAGCGGATTGTCACAGCGGACGCCGCGACGGCGCAGCATCTTGCCGATGCACTGCTCCGGGCGCAGGAGCAGGTGGCCCTCTCTTAAATTCTGCAACAACAAAAGAGCCGCGGCTTGGATGCAAGCCGCGGCTCCTTTTTTTATGGTACCAGGTGGGACGGTCTTTGGCCGCCTACCGCAGTCCGGGAATAATGTGAAGCGCTACATTGAAAAAGACGGTGAGGGACATCGCATCGACGATGGTGGTAATCATCGGGCTGGCCATCAGGGCCGGATCAAGTTTGCATTTGGTCGCGGCGATGGGCAGCGCACCGCCGACGAGGTTGGCGGCAATGACTGCGAAGAAAAGGGTGATACCGACCGTCAGCGCCAGCGAGATATCGCGGTACATGACGGCGATCCGGACGAAGTTGAGGATGCCCATACCGGCCCCGACCATCAGACCGATCCGCAGCTCCTTCCAGAGAACCCGCAGGATATCCCGGCACTCGATCTCGCCGAGGACAAGGCTGCGGATGACCGAGACGGAAGTCTGGCTGCCGGCATTTCCGCTGGTGTCCATCAGCATCGGGACAAAGGATGCGAGGATGACCTGCGCGGACAGGACCGAATTGTAATTCTGCATGATGATGCCGCTGAAGGTGGCCGAGATCATCAGGATCAGCAGCCAGGGAATCCGCTTTTTGGCGATGGCGAAGACCCCCGCGTCGGCATAGCTCTCCTCGGTCGGCTCCATCGCGGCCATCTTGTAGATGTCCTCGGTGGCCTCCTCCTCCATGACGTCGACGACGTCATCGATGGTGATCAGCCCGACGAGACGGTTTTCGTTGTCGACGACCGGCATTGAAACCAGGTCATACTTTTTGAAGAGATCGGCGACATCGGCCTGGTCATCGTGGGTGCGGACCGATTTGATGTCGCTTTCCATCAGATCGCCGATAATCTCGTTATCCCGGGCGGCGAGCAGGTCGCGCAACGCGACGCTCCCCTCGAGGTGGCGGAATTCATCGGTGACATACAGCTGGGAGAGCGACTCCTTATCCTCACATTGGCGGCGCACCTCGCGAATGGCACGGCCCACCTCCCAGTCCCGGTCAACCTCCATGAACTCGGTGGTCATGAGGCTGCCGGCCGAGGAATCAGGGTACATCAGCAGCTGATTGATCTGCCGGCGGGTATCGGGGTCGGCAATCTTGATGACACGTTTGACGATCGAGGCGGGCATCTCGTCGATGAAATCCACCGTATCGTCCATAAACAGGTCGTCAAGGATTCCGGCAAGCTCCTTATCGGTCAGCCCCTCGACCACCCGCTGCTGCTGGTCATGCTCGAGGTAGGAGAAGACCTCCGCGGCCATCTCCTTGGGCAGCAGGCGGAAGAGCAGTACGGCATCGCGCTCATCCTCAATTTCACTGATCAGTTCGGCGAGGTCGACCGAATTCATCTCCTGGATGATCCGGCGGACCTGAATGAATTTCCTGCTCTGGAGCAGGGTTAGCAGATTCTGCAACTCCCCAAGGCTAGTTCCTCCCTTTTTTGGTGCAACTTTGCGCCACGATGGCGCATACCCTGACTAACAGTGTTTTGCCCGCGCCGTGTTTCGGTAATCGGCGCGCACAAAAAAATAACCGCCGGAAAAATCGGAGGTTATTGGCGTCAAGGGTTCCGACAGAAAGGGTGTCCCTGCAAAAGGCTGCAGTCCGTCCCGCTAGCGACGACGGGAGGGACAAACAGGATACGGATGCAAGGGCGGCTTCCCGTTCTGACCCCTATGACCACCGCTTTCCATTCATTGTCACCTCCCGGATTCGTGTGATTCGGACAAAATCGTCTTTTTCATTGTATTGCAAGCCCCGCCGGTTTGTCAATTGGCAGTTGGGAAAAAAGACGGTAAAATTCCGGCGGGCTTTTGGCGGATGCTGTCCGGTGGGAATGACGGCGCCTCGTTCGGGAACACTCAAAGGGAAAACGCCGCAAAAAAGGCCGCCCCGAAAGGGGGCGGCCTGACAGGATCCGATTACAGCGCGGAGACGATATCACGGGTATCGCGGGCGATCAGCAGCTCCTCGTTGGTCGGGATGACCCAGACGCTTACGCGGGAACCTTCCTTGGTGATGCAGGCCTCCTCGCGGCAGCCCTTGTTGCGGGCGGTGTCGAAGTCGATGCCCAGGAAACCGAGGCCGTCGCAGACCCGCTCGCGGACGTCGTCGTCATTTTCGCCGATGCCGCCGGTGAAGACGACCGCATCCAGCCCGCCGAGGGCGGCGGCGTAGAAGCCGATGTACTTTCTGATCTGGTAGCAGAGCATATCAACAGCCAGACGGGCGCGCTCGTTGCCTTCCTCTTCGGCCTTGTGCAGGTCACGCATATCGCTGCCGATGCCGGAGACGCCCAGCAGGCCGGACTGCTTGTTGAGAATATCGATGACCTTATGCAGGTTGTAGCCCGACTTCTCGCTCATGACGCTGACCAGCGACGGGTCGATGACGCCGCAGCGGGTACCCATCATCAGGCCGGCCAGGGGGGTCAGACCCATCGAGGTGTCGATGCATTTGCCGGCGTCGATCGCGGTGATCGAAGAGCCGTTGCCGAGGTGGCAGGTGATAACCTTCATGTCGCTGCGGCCGGTCAGTTCGGTCACCCGGTGCGAGACGAAGCGGTGGCTGGTGCCGTGGAAGCCGTAGCGGCGCAGACGGTACTTCTCATAGTACTCATAGGGAATCGGGTAGATATAAGCCTTGGGGGGCATCGTCTGATGGAAAGCGGTGTCAAACACGACGACCATCGGGATTTTTTCGCCGAAGACCTTGCGGCAGGCCCGCATCGCGGTCAGGCAGGGAGGATTGTGCAGCGGCGCGAGATCCGACAGCTCGTCAATGGTCCTCATGACATCGGCGTCAACCAACACCGACTTGGAGAACTTCTCTCCGCCGTGAACGCCGCGGTGGCCGATGGCGCTGATCTCGGAGATGTCGTTGATGACCTTGTGCTCGCCGGTGGTCAGCAGGTCGACGACCTCGGCGAAGGCCTCGGC
This sequence comes from uncultured Oscillospiraceae bacterium, assembly GCA_949285275.1. GTDB lineage: Bacteria > Bacillota > Clostridia > Oscillospirales > Ruminococcaceae > Yanshouia. Next base: position 4,123 of record CASEBP010000109.1, read on the forward strand.
GTGGGAGGGGAACTCGGTCTCATACTCGATTTTGGTGCCGGTGGCAAGCTTGTGGCTGATGAAGCCGCCCGCGCCGATCCGCTCGCAGTTGCCCTTGGCGATGACCGACTCGTTCTCCATGTCGATGAGCTGATACTTCATCGAGGAGCTGCCCGCATTGATGACAAGAATCTTCATGGTAGCGTTGAACCTCCGTAACATTTTTCCGCCTGTAAAAAAAGCGCCGAAAACAGGCGGTATTTCTTGACTGGGATATCTCTTTATCCTATAATATTATATAATTTCCAAAAGTGCAAGGGGAAACGAAAGAATTCAGCGGGAGGTGTGCGGGATGATGACAGTGGCAGCAATCGCGGCGGAATACAATCCGTTCCACAATGGCCATGCCTATCAGATCGCACAGACCCGTGCAGCGGGCGCTACCCATGTGGCGGCGGTCATGAGCGGGAACTTCACCCAGAGGGGTACTGCTGCCCTTGCAGAAAAGCGAGCTAGAATCAGGTCGGCGCTCACGGGCGGCGTCGATCTGGTAGTGGAGCTGCCCCTGCCCTACGCGATGGCGACGGCGCAGCGGTTTGCGCTGGGTGCAGTGAGCATCGCGGAAGGGATGGGATGTGTGGATGTCCTGTCCTTTGGCAGCGAGTCCGGCTATCTTTCGATCCTGCAGGCCGCCGCAGAGGCGGTCGATTCTCCGGCGGTTGTCGCGCGGCAGAGCGAGCTGCTGGGGACAGGGGTGACCTTTGCCCGCGCCCGCCAGCAGGCGGTCAGCGAGCTGTGCGGCGACGAGGTCGCCGATATGCTCTCCTCCCCCAACGACAACCTTGCCGTCGAATATATCCGGCAGCTGCGCCGGATCAAAAGTCGGATTGCCCCCTTCGCGGTGACGCGGATCGGGGCGCGGCACGATGAAAAGGAGGCGTCGGGAGAAATCGCGTCGGCCTCCTTTTTGCGTTCTCTGATTCGCTCGGGCGGGGTGGATCAGGTGCGTGGACTCATCCCTCCGCAGGCGCTTGCGGCGCTGCGCGAGGCCCTCGAGGAGGGGGAGGGCGTCTTTCGGGAGGAGGCACTTCGTCCGGTGATCTTCGGCGTGCTGCGGCGGATGGACCCGGCGTCCCTGTCACGGCTGCCCGACCTCTCGGAGGGACTGGAAAACCGGATTTATGCTGCGATCCGTCAGGCGGAGCGCCTCGATGAGGTCTATTCGTTGGCCAAGTCCAAGCGCTATACCGCTGCGCGGATCCGCCGCACGGTGACCGCCGCCTTCCTCGGAATGGAGGACGGTTATGGTGCGTCCGATACGGGAGCGCCCTATATCCGGGTGCTGGGCTTCAATGAACGGGGGCGCGAGATTCTGGCCCGGATGAAGCAGACGGCACGGCTTCCGGTTTCCGATTCACTGGCCTATCTGCGCCGGCTGGGCGGCCGGGCGGAGGCCTTCGCCGAGCTGGAGGCCCGCTCGACCGACCTCTACCGGCTGGGCCTGCCGAAGGTGGGACCCTGTGGTTGGGACTATACCGCCCCGAGTGTACGAAATATCTGAAATAACGGAAAGGAAGGATACAGAATGGATCCGATTCTGATGCTGCTGGATAAAAACGCGAGAATGCCGGTCGAGGAGATTGCCACCGCCGTCGGCAAGACCCCCGAGGAGGTCGAACAGGTGATTGCCGGCTATGAGCAGGCCGGGATTATCAAGGGTTACAAGCCGATTGTCGACTGGGAGCGGACCGGTCGTTCCTATGTGACGGCGCAGATCGCGGTCAAGATCGTTCTCAACGGCAAGATGGGCTTTGACGATATCGCCAACCTGCTGGCCAGCTTTGAGGAGGTCGAGACGGTTACGCTGATGAGCGGTGCTTATGACATATCCCTGACGGTATCGGGAAAGACCTTCCAGGAGGTCGCGATGTTTGTCGCGTCCCGGCTTTCGCCGCTCGAAGGGGTGCAGTCTACCTCCACCTCCTTCCAGCTCAAGACCTATAAGGAGCGGGGGATTCTGTCCGAGGCGGAGCAGGATATCCGGGAGGTGCGGATTTGATGGATTACAACAAGATCCTGTCCCGGACGATCCAGGAGATCAAGCCGTCGGGGATTCGACGGTTCTTCGACCTGGCGTCTGAAATGGACCATGTGATTTCACTCGGGGTCGGGGAACCCGATTTCAAAACCCCCTGGCCGGTGCGCCGCGCCGGTATCCGCTCGCTCGAGGAAGGCAAGACCTGGTACACCGCCAATGCCGGGATGAAAGAACTCAAGGTGGAGATTTCCCGGTATCTCAAGCGGCGGTTTGATCTGGACTATTCCCCTGAGGATGAGCTGTTTGTCACTGTCGGCGGCAGCGAGGCGATTGATATGTGTATCCGCACGCTGGTCAACCCCGGCGATGAGGTGATGGTTGTCGAACCGAGCTTTGTCTGCTATGGGCCGATTGCCCGGATGTCCCAGGCGACGGTCGTCCCCATCGCCACCAAGGCGGAGAACGGTTTTTCGCTGACGGCGCAGGAGCTGCGCGCGGCGATCAGCCCGAAGTCCAAGCTGCTGGTTCTCCCCTTCCCGTCCAACCCGACCGGCGGGATCATGACCCGTGAACAGCTCGAAGAGATTGCCGAGGTGCTGCGCGGGACCGATATCATGGTGCTGTCCGATGAGATCTACGCCGAGCTGACCTACACCGGCGAGCCGCATGTGTCCATCGCGTCGCTGCCCGGCATGCGGGAGCGCACCATCGTCGTCAACGGCTTCTCGAAGGCCTACGCAATGACCGGCTGGCGGCTGGGCTATACCTGCGGCCCGCAGCCGGTGATCTCCCAGATGCTCAAGATGCACCAGTTCGCGATCATGTGCGCGCCGACGGTCAGCCAGATGGCAGCGATTGAGGCGATGCGAAGCTGCGACGACACCATTGCCGAGATGCGCGATGAGTATAACATGCGCCGCCGTCTGGTGGTGGACCATCTCAACCGGATGGGGCTGACCTGTTTTGAACCGCGGGGCGCGTTTTATGTTTTCCCGTCCATCGCGATCACCGGAATGACCAGCGTCGCCTTCTGTGAAGCGCTGCTGCAGGAGAAACGGGTTGCGGTTGTTCCGGGCGACGCCTTTGGGGCCTGTGGCGAGGGACATGTCCGGATTTCCTATTCCTACTCCCTCGAGCATCTGACCGAGGCGCTGCGCCGGATCCGGGAATTTTTGCAGGAGCACGGCCTGCATGGATGAGAACGGGCGCTCTGTTTCGCTGGTCGCCCACGGCAAGGTCAACCTGCTGCTGGCGATTACCGGCCGCCGCCCCGACGGCTACCATACGCTCTACACTGTGATGCAGAGCATCGGGCTGGGCAACCGGCTCACCCTCTGCCGGGTCGCCGCCCCTTCGGAGACGGTGCGGCTGTCCTGTGATGATCCGGCCCTTCCCACGGACCGGCGAAACACCGCGGTTTTGGCTGCGGAGCTGTTCCTGCGGGAGGCCGGCGCAGATGGCGGGCTGGAGATCCGGCTGGAGAAGCGGATTCCCTATCAGGCGGGGCTGGGTTCCGCCTCAGCCGATGCGGCAGGGGTACTCGCCGGGGCCAACGCCCTCTTCGGTGCGCCGCTTGCCCTCGACCGCCTGCTTGCGCTGGCTGCGCGGGTGGGGGCGGATGTGCCGTTCTGCCTGACCGGTGGAATCTGCCGGGCCGAGGGGATCGGTGAGCGGCTGACCCCGCTGCCCGCTCTGCCGCCCTGTGCGCTGCTGATCGCCAAGCCGCCTGAAGGAATATCCACCCCGGAGGCCTATGCGCGGTTTGATCGGCTGGCCGATCCCTGGCAGCCTGACGGCATCGCCTTTGAGCGGGCGCTGGAGGCGGGGAATCTGGACGCACTGGCTGCCGCCTGCGGTAATGCCTTTTCTTCCTGCTGTCCGGTGGAGACGGTGACCGCCCTCGCCGGTGCAATGCGGGAGGCCGGTGCGCTGGGCGCCGCAATGAGCGGTTCGGGAACGGCGGTGTTTGGCCTCTTTCGGGAGGCCGGCCAGGCTCGATTTGCCCGCGGGCAGATCGAACCAAAGTTTGCCGGCTGCCGGTTTTTTGTGACCCAACCGGCCAATTGCGGGATCACATGGGAATAAAACAGGGAAAACCTGCCAATTCTGAAGGGGTAACCTTCAGAAAAGGCAGGTTTTTTTATGAGAATCAGGCAAAGCATTTCGATGGTTCGAGCCGACGCGATGTCCCTTGCGCTGGCGGCGGTGCTGCTGCTTTCGCTGCTTGGAGGATCAGCAGCGCAATTTTTTGAACAGTGCAACCAGGTGAGAGGGGAGACACTGCGGCTTCATATTGTGGCCAATTCCGACACCGATGAGGACCAGCGCCAAAAGCTGCTGGTTCGCGACGCGCTGCTGCGGGAGTATGCTCCGCTGCTCTCCCAGGCGGACAACGTCGAGGCGGCCGAGTCCTTCGCGGGATTCCTGCTCGGGGCGATCCACCGTACCGCCGAAAAAACACTGCGGGAGGACGGTTGTGAGGATCCGGTGACGGTCAGCCTGACAAGGATGTATTTTGATACCCGTACTTACGACGAGGGGATCACCCTTCCGGCCGGGGAGTACACTGCGCTGCGGGTGGTGATTGGCAGCGGGGGCGGACACAACTGGTGGTGTGTGATGTATCCGCCGCTCTGCCTGCCGGCCGCAGTGGCGGATGGGGAGGCCGGCCGGGTCGAGCGGGAGATTGAGGCCCTTTCGGATCAGCCCGGCTATCAGGCGCGGTTTGCGGTGGTTGAATGGGCCGAGAAGCTCCGCGCACGGTTCGGCTGATGGCCAGTGGTTGCACTTTTCCTCATTTCGGGTATAATGGAAGGCAGCGGGAACTTCCCGCACCGACAGGAAGGAAAGGAGCGCTTTCGGATGGAGTGGAACGAACTGTTGAAAAAGCGGGAGAGCTGCCGGGTATACCGCAGCGATCCGGTGCCCCATGCCCTGCTGGAGGAGCTGGTGGCGTCGGCTTCGCGGTCCCCGAGCGGCTGCAACGCCCAGCCCTG
>CASEBP010000110.1 GCA_949285275.1 uncultured Oscillospiraceae bacterium
CGCTTTACCATCGCCCATGAAGCCGGCCACGCTGTGCTGCACCGTGATCGGCTGCTGCGCGCAATCCGTCCCAGCAATCCGGCCGAGGCCTTCGCCCTTGAGCGGGAGGCAGACGCCTTTGCAGCCGCCCTGCTGATGCCTGCATCCGCCTTTGCCGCCCAGGTCCGCTTGCTCTCCCGGTACGGCAATGGGAGGGGTTCACTGTCACTTGCGGATCAGCTGGCCAAACGGTTCGCCGTCTCGCACACCGCCGCCCGGCGGCGGCTCGCCGAATTGGGCTGGCCGTTACGGGAGGACAATGCTTTTGACTGCCCGAGGGCCTCTGGTACAGCACCGTAAACCTTTGCTGCGCCGGCGCCCGCCGAGACCGGTGCTGCGGAAAAGAAAAGGGGAGGAGACCAAAGTCTCCTCCCGTATAGAACAGGGGGTTCAGCGGCGCAGCTCCGTCTTTCCTCCCATATACATCCGCAGCGGCTCGGGGATGGCGATACTTCCGTCGTCGCGCAGGTTGTTTTCCAGAAAAGCAATCAGCATCCGCGGCGGCGCAACCACCGTGTTGTTAAGGGTGTGGGGGAAGTAGTTGCCTTTCTCCTTGCTGCGTACCCGGATGCCCAGCCGGCGGGCCTGAGCGTCGCCGAGATTCGAGCAGCTGCCCACCTCAAAGTACTTCTTCTGGCGGGGGCTCCAGGCCTCGACGTCGAGGCTCTTGACCTTCAAATCGGCCAGGTCGCCCGAGCAGCACTCAAGGGTCCGTACCGGGATGTCGAGCGTGCGGAAGAAATCGACGGTGTTCTGCCAGAGCCGGTCAAACCACATCGGGCTTTCCTCCGGGCGGCAGACGACCACCATCTCCTGTTTTTCAAACTGATGGATCCGATAGACCCCACGCTCTTCGATGCCGTGGGCTCCGACCTCCTTGCGGAAGCAGGGGGAGTAACTGGTCAGGGTCTGGGGAAGCTGCGATTCGTCGAGCATCGTGTCAATGAACTTGCCGATCATCGAGTGTTCACTGGTACCGATCAGGTAGAGATCCTCTCCCTCGATCTTGTACATCATGTTCTCCATCTCGGAAAAGCTCATTACGCCGGTGACAACGCTGCTGCGGATCATGAACGGCGGCACATAGTAGGTGAAGCCCCGATCGATCATAAAATCACGGGCATAGGAGAGAATGGCCGAATGCAGCCGGGCAATGTCCCCTTTGAGGTAGTAGAAGCCGTTGCCGCTGGTGCGCCGGGCGCTGTCGAGATCAATGCCGTCGAGCCGTTCCATGATGTCGACGTGGTAGGGAATCTCAAAATCCGGCACGACCGGCTCTCCAAAACGCTCAATCTCAACATTTTCGCTGTCGTCCCGTCCGATCGGCACCGACGGATCGATGAGGTTGGGGATGACCAGCATCCGCTCGCGGATCTCTCCCTCGAGGGTGCCTTCCATTGCCTCCAGTTCGGAAAGCTCGCCGTTGATGGCGGCGACCTGTGCCTTGGCCTGCTCGGCCTCTTCCTTCTGGCCCTTGGCCATCAGTCCGCCGATCTGTTTGCTGATTGCGTTGCGCTGGCTGCGGAGCTCATCGCAGCGGGTTTTGGCGTCCCGGAAGCGGCGGTCGAGGTCGATCACCTCGTCGACCAGCGGCAGCTTTTCTTCCTGAAATTTCTTTCGGATGTTCTCCCGGACCCGCTCGGGTTCGGTCCGGATCAGTTTGATGTCAATCATTTCGGTTCCTCCTTTGATCGGGGCGGCCACAAACAAAAAATCCGTCCCATACTTTGTCGTATGGGACGGATTTCTCCGCGTTGCCACCCAATTTGCCGGGAAGGCCCGGCCTCTCGTCTGCGCGGTAACGGGCGCACCCGCCGGCTCATCGCCGGTGGCTCGGAAAGCGGAACAGCTTGTCCTCCGCGCCGGTTTGCACCGTCCACCGGCTCTCTGGATGCGGATGGGACCCGCCGCTTCTTTCGTCTCTGCCAACGGGAGTATTTGACCCGTCTATTATAGCCCATTTCTCCGCCCTTTACAAGGGGGGAGCGGCGTTGGCGAAAAACTTTCCCGTCAGGCGACCCCCTGCCAGAGCATTGCTTCGGCTACCTTGAGGAAGGCGGCAATGTTTGCTCCGCTGACCAGGTCTCCCGGCCGGCCGTACTCCTCAGCTGCCGCACAGGCCTTGTGGTAGATACCGGACATGATCTCCCGCAGCCGGGCGTCAACCTCTTCGAAGCTCCAGGCCAGCCGCAGGCTGTTCTGTGACATCTCAAGGGCAGAAACGGCTACCCCGCCTGCATTGGCTGCCTTGGCCGGCGCGACCAGAACGCCCTGCTGCTGCAGCAGGGTGACGGCCTGGGTGGTACAGGGCATGTTCGCTCCCTCAGCGACAGCGAAACAGCCGTGCTCCAGCAGAAGAGCAGCGTCCTCGGCATCCAGCTCGTTCTGGGTCGCACAG
>CASEBP010000111.1 GCA_949285275.1 uncultured Oscillospiraceae bacterium
GCACAGGGAAGCGCGATCTCGCAGGGCACCGACCAGACCCCCCGGCCCGGTGTGTAGCGCCCACGTCCCGCCCGGCTGGGGTAGGCAGAGATCCGTCCCCGTTCAACTTCCTTGAGTTGCCGAAGCACCGCAAGATCAACGCCATCGGGATCCTCGATATAGCCGTCAGAATCGCTCATTGCGACTACCCGTCCGCCAAGCTCGGTCGCTTTTTCGGCGGCGTAGAGCGCGACGTTGCCCGAGCCGGAAATGACCACCCGGCTGCCCGGAAAGCCCAGGCCGCGGGAGGCAAGTAATTCCTGGGTGAAGTAGCAAAGGCCGTAGCCGGTCGCTTCGGTGCGGACCAGCGACCCGCCGAAGGTCAGCCCCTTGCCGGTCAGTACTCCGGTGAACTCGTTGCGGATTCGCTTATACTGCCCGAACAGATAGCCGATCTCCCGGCCTCCGACCCCGATATCGCCGGCAGGAATGTCGGTATCCGCCCCGACATGGCGGGCCAGCTCGGTCATAAAGGCCTGGCAAAACCGCATGATTTCCCCGTCGCTTTTGCCCTTGGGATCGAAATTGGCACCGCCCTTCGCTCCGCCGATCGGCAGGCCGGTCAGCGCATTCTTAAAGACCTGCTCAAAGCCAAGAAACTTCAGAATCGACCCGTTGACCGACGGGTGCAGCCGCAGCCCACCCTTATACGGCCCGATCGCCGAGTTGAACTGTACCCGCCAGCCGCGGTTGACCCGGACCTGGCCGGCGTCATCGGTCCAGCTGACCCGGAACTGAATCATCCGCTCCGGCTCGACCAGCCGCTCGATTACCCCGCTGGTGGCCAGCGATGGCCGGCGGGCCACCACCGGCTCAAGAGAAGCAAGAACCTCGCCGACAGCCTGCAAAAATTCCGGCTCGTTGGGGTTGTCGCGGGCAACTTTGCGGTAGATAGCGGCGAGAGAGGGGGTTGTGATGGTCATATTTCTTCCTTCCTTTCCAGCAGTTTGTTCTGTTGCCAGAAAGGATAACACAAAAAATGAAGGATGTAAATACAATTAGTTCAAATTTGTCGGATTGTAGCGGGTAAAAGCCTGATTTATCCGAAAATATATGAATAATACAACAAGATAAGATTCATATGCAGCAATAAAAGGAAAATCCTGCATTTTTAGGAACAAAAGACGGCGCCCCGCCGGGAGCGCCGTCTTTAGATTGGCCCGAAGGCTCAGCCGTGTTGTTTTTCGAACCGCTGCATGTAATCGACCAGCCGTTCCACCCCTTCATAGGGCATGTTGTTGTAGATCGAGGCCCGCATCCCACCGAGTACCCGGTGGCCCTTGAGGGTTACCAGTCCCTCCTCGGCCGCCTCGGCAACGAAACGTGCATCCAGCTCAGGGGAGTCGGTGCGGAAGATGACGTTCATCATCGACCGGCAGTCCCGCCGCGCCCCGGCGATGTAGAAATGGCTTTGGTCAAGGTAGTCGTAGAGCAGTGCAGCCTTCTTCCGATTGCGCCGGGCCATCTCCTCCACACCGCCGATCGACTGCAGGTATTCGAGCACCAGACCGGTGACGTAGATATTCCAGCAGTTGGGGGTGTTGTACATCGAGTCCTTGTCGGCGGTCAGCTTGTAGTTGAGCATCAGCGGAGTGTTCTCCGGCGGCTCGTGCAGCAGGTCTTCGCGGATGATGACGATGGCCATTCCGGCCGGTGCGAGATTCTTCTGGACACCCGCGTAGAGCAGACCGAATTTCGAGACGTCAATCGGCTCCGAAAGAACACAGCTCGAGATATCAGCGACCAGCGGCACCTTCCCGGTCTTGGGAATGTAGGGAAATTTGGTGCCGTAGATCGTATTGTTCATGCAGATGTGCAGGTAGTCTGCCCCCGGATCGAGGGTCAGTTCCTCCTGCAGCGGGGTATGATCGAAGGAGGTTTCTTCACTGCTGCCCGCGATCTGTACCGTCAGGAATTTGGCCGCCTCCTTCGAGGCGATGGTCGAGAAGTTGCCCGAGCGGACGTAGTCGGCCTTCCCATTGACCCGCAGGTTGATCGGCACCGCCGCAAACTGCAGCGAAGCGCCCCCCTGCATGAACAGCACCTTGTAATTGTCGGGAATTGCCATCACCTGGCGCAGCAGTTCCTCGGTGTGCCGGGCAATCTCGATGAAGATCTTGGAGCGGTGGCTCATCTCCATCACGCTCATGCCGGTGCCGCGGTAGTTGAGCATTTCATCGCGGCAGCGCTCGAGCACTGGAACCGGCAGCATCGACGGGCCTGCCGAAAAGTTGTAAATTCGGCCGTACTGATTCATCGTGGTACCTCCTTAAAGCAAATGCAGCGGAAACCCGCTCCGTCCCTATCACTATACGGCAATCCGTCCGGCAGTGCAAGCCCCTTTTGCGGTTTTTCCCCCCGACGGCCTTGCGGAGTGGGGAAAAATGCCGTATAATGGAAAAAAGATCGGATGGAGGAACGCCGCATGAAATTGTCTCCCGCACAGCTCGCCCGTGTCGACGGGTATCTGCACAGCCGCCGTGATGCGATGGTCGGAACCCTCTGCCGCCTTGTCGCGGTCGAGAGCGTCAGCCACGATACCCCCGACCCCGCCTGTCCCTTCGGCCCCGGCTGCCGCGCTGCCCTCGATGAAATGGGCCGCATCTGCGCCGAAAAGGGATTGACTATGCAAAACCACGACAATTTTTGCGGCAGCGTCCGATGGGGACAGGGGGAGCGGGAATTGGGGATCTTCTCCCACCTCGACGTCGTCCCCGCAGGTCCCGGCTGGAGCGGTGACCCGTTTGTCCCTGTGGTGGAAAATGGTTTTGTCCGCGGCCGCGGTGCCATTGACAACAAGGCCGGCGCGGTGGTCGGGCTTTATGCCATCGAGTGCCTGCGCGCACTGGATATCCCGCTGCACCATGCGGTGCGGCTCTTCTTCGGGTGCAGCGAAGAGGATATGATGACCGATATTCTGTATTATGGCGAGCAGGTCGGCTGGCCGGAATTTTCGCTGGTGCCGGACGCTGTCTTTCCCGCCGCCTTCGCGGAAAAGGGGATCTGCGCCGGGTATTTTACCTCCGGGCCGGTTGCCCGGGAGATCCGCTCCCTTCGCGCTGGAACGGTCACCAACGCCGTCGCCGGAGAATGCGTCATTACCCTCTCCGCCCGCCATTACCCGCGGCTCTTTGCCTGCCGCACCGACCGGGTCGAGGTCACCTGCGACGGGGATGAGGCGGTGGTTCGGGCACAGGGGCTGTCGGCCCATGCTTCGCGGCCACACCAGTCGATCAATGCCATTGCGCTGGCGTTTGACCTGCTGCTCGAGGCCGGTGTTCTCGATGGGGAGGAGCGGGAGGCGGTCGCCTTCTGGGACGGATGCCTGCACGATTTTTACGGCGGGCCGCTGGGCATTGCGCTTGACCGCGGCGAGTACGGCGAGCTGACCATCATCGGCGGCACCGCCTCCCTCGAGGAGGGGAGGTTCCGGTTTGGCTTTAATTGCCGCTATCCCGCCGGGGACAGCTGCGGACGGATCGTTCCGCTGCTCGAGCAGGCTGCTGCCGCGCACCGCTTCGCCCTCTCGGTTGAGGAGGGGGTCGACGGCTTCTGTCTGAGTCCCGATCATCCCGTCGTTGCCGCAATGACCGCCGTTGCCAATGAGTTGACCGGCGAGCAGCGCAGGCCCTACCTGATGAAGGGCGCGACCTACTGCCGCAGCATCCCCAACGCCATCCCGTTTGGCCCCGAGATGGATCAGGATGCTCCCGCTTTCCCGGTCGGACGGGGCGGAATCCACCAGGCCGATGAGTCGATGTCGGTCAATGAGCTGATCAATGCCGTCAAAATCTATGTTGCTGCCC